>JAKPNC010000057.1 GCA_029548585.1 bacterium
TCCCTGGCAAAATCCATTATCTCTTCTATGGACGCAGCCGCTCCCATCATGTGGACCGGCATTATGGCAACGGTCTTGCTGTTGGTTTTCCTCCTTATATCTTCCGGGGAGATATTGAAGGTTTCGTCAATTTCGCAGAGGACCGGTTTGAATCCTGCCTCTTCTATGGCCTCAATCGTTGCCACGAAAGTGAAACAGGGGGTAAGGATTTCCCCTCCGACAGGAAGGTTCAAGGCCTCCAGGGCCACCTTCAGAGCGGCGCTTCCGGAAGTCACTCCGAGTGCGTGTTTCGCGCCGGCGTAAGATTCAAAGGCCTTTTCAAAGTTTTTCACCTCAAAGATTTCAGACCTTTCAGCGGGGAACCCGTACCTGAAAAGAACCCCCCTTTTCAATACAGCCGTAACAGCTTCCATTTCTTCCTTGCCAAACAATTCCCTTCCTGCCATCTTTGCTCCTTTACTCCGCTTGCCCTGCCGGCCGGCGATCGTTTCCGGGGCAGGTCTGTCCGGGCGGAGTCCGTTTATTTGTTCCCATGAAAGTTCTCGTCGTTCTATTGCTTTTCCAATCCGGTCTTCGGTCGAATGACTGCAGGTTTAATGTAACATCATCGGCTTTTTTTTGCAAGTGTGGAGCGGGACTTCTCTCCGTTCCTTTGTGGAATGGCTTCCCGGGAGACTTTCTTTGCTGTTTCATGGTCATATGTTTCGGTTTTGCACAAGGCATGGTAATATATATTTGATAATGAAGATTTCCGTAAAGGTAAAGACAAACTCGAAGACCGCAAGGGTCCAGGAGAAGGAAGGCGTCCTTCATGTCTGGCTGGATGTGCCGCCGGTGGAAGGCAGGGCCAACAAGAGGCTCATAGAGCTTCTTTCGGAGCATTACGGCAGGCCCAGGTCTCTTATATATATAAAGAGCGGCCTGAAAAGCAGAAATAAGATCGTGGTTATTGAGGGAGTTTAATGGAGAGCAGGCAAGAGACTCAGCTTGTTGAAAAGGCCAGGAAGGGAGATATAGGGGCTTTTGAGGAACTCATAAGGATGACCGGCGGCAGGATATATAACCTCGGGTTTAAGCTCCTGCGTAACAAGGAAGATGCGTCAGACCTTATGCAGGAGACCTACATCAAAGCTTACGAGCATATCGATTCCTTCCGGGGAAATTCGGCTTTTTCCACGTGGCTCTACAGGATAGCGACAAACCTTGCGCTTATGAAGATGCGCAGGGAGAAAAATCAGAAGGTTTCCACTGATGAGATCAAGGAAGCCTACGACAATTCGATGGTTAAGGAAATGCCCGACTGGACGCACAACCCCGCGTACCATTTCAAAAACCAGGAACTGAAGGATCTCCTGAACAGGGCTATCGACTCGCTTCCGTCTAAATACAGGTCTGTTTTCGTGCTTCATGACATGGAAGGATTCCCCGTATCCGAGGTTGCGGACATGCTTTCCCTCTCGGAGCCGGCAGTCAAGACGAGGTCTCACAGGAGCAGGCTCTTTCTCAGGGAAAGGCTTGCAGATTATTTCAAGCAGGGCCATAAGGCGCAGGTTGGAGGCGGATGACAAGGCAGATAAAATGAAATGTGAAGACATATGCAGGCTCATATCTGAATACCTGGACGACGGGCTCGATCTGGAGCTTCGCGGCATCATGCGTGAGCATATTAATTTATGCGAAAGATGTTCCGCCCTGCTGAAAACCATGAAGGAGACAATTTCTTTTACCAGGCGCATGAGCGAAACGGAAAAGGTTCCTGACGCCGTGATCAACAGGGTATACTGCGAGATACACATAAGGTACGAAAGAAGGATAAAAAGTGAAACTTTCGCCCCTCCGGAGGCATCAAAATATAATAAGAAGAAGGAAAAACGGAGGTGAGCGATATGGACAAGATGACAAGATGGAGACCGTTCAGAGAGCTGGTTGACGTAAGGGATGATTTTGACAGGATAGTTGAGAGGCTCTTCAAACCGGAGATGGATCTTTGGGAAGGCCAGACGAAGGCTCCCCTCGTGGATGTCTATGAGGAGAATGACAACATAGTCATGAGGGCCGAGATTCCAGGTCTCAGGAAAGACGAGATAGATATTTCAATCACCGATGAGGCCGTAACCCTTTCGGGCAAGAAGAGGGATGTAAAAGAGGTGAAAAGGGAGAATTTCTACAGGAAGGAGATAAGGGAAGGAGCTTTCCTGAGAACGCTTCCGCTTCCCTGCGCCATAGACAGGGCGAAGGTAAAGGCTTCATACAACGAAGGAGTCCTGGAGATAGTCCTGCCGAAAGCGGCTGAAGAGAAGAAGAAGGAGATGAAGGTCAACATAGAGTAAACGGCCTGGATTACGAATTGCGGAAAGGGGGAGCATGACTCCCCCTTTTTGTTACGGGGGGAGTGTGAAATTGGACAGAAAACTGTTAATAATAGGTGCCGGGCCGGCGGGGCTTACTGCGGGGATGTACGCCGCCAGGGCCCGCGTGGAGACGACTGTCATAGAGAAGCTTTCTCCTGGGGGAAATATGCTTATAACCGAAAGCATAGAGAATTATCCCGGTTTTGCAAAGGCCGTTTCCGGGGCGGAGCTTTCGGAAAAGATGAAGGAGCAGTACCTCGCATGGGGAGGAAAGCTGTTGGAGGGAGAAGTAACGGGAGTTTCTCTTTCCGGACGGGCAAAGAAAGTCAGAATATCAGATGGTAAAGAGATATCCGCCGCGGCTGTTATTGTTGCCAGCGGTTCTTCGAGGCAGAAGCTCGGGGTCGAGGGAGAGGAAGATTTCAGGGGAAAAGGCGTGTCTTACTGCGCCATATGTGACGGGGCTTTTTTCAAAAAGAAACGGATAGCCGTTGTCGGCGGAGGCAATTCCGCCCTCGAAGAAGCCATATATCTGACAAGGTATGCGGATACCTGTTACCTCATACACAGGCGCAGTCAGTTCAGGGCATCGAAGCATTTCCAGGAAGAGATCCTGAAATACCCGTCCATAAAACCCGTAATGTCCGCTGTCGTTGAAAGGATTGAAGGAGACGACCGTTTGAGGAGGGCTGTCATCAGGAGACTCGACACGGATAAGACAGAAGATCTCGAGCTTGACGGTATCTTTATATCCGTAGGACAGCGTCCCAACGTTGATTTTCTCGAAGGCCAGCTTGAAAGGAATCCCGGCGGATACCTGATCACCGACTACAGGATGGAGACTTCTGAAAAGGGCGTATTTGCCTGCGGAGACGTTATAAGGAAGTCCCTTTACCAGGTTGTGACTGCATGCGGAGACGGAGCCGTTGCCGCAACTTCTGCGGAAAAATACCTTGACGGCCTGGACTGATCCGTGAAGGGAACATCTGATGAAAACTCGTACTGTAGTCGATTCTTCAGATCAGGCGGGATATGAAGGGGTTGCGAAAACCGTTTTATCTGCGCTGGACCATTTCGGGGTATACGGAGATACCCTTGACCTTGCCGCTTCCAGCCTGACTGCGGTTGAACTTGAAGGCGTGCATCTTTTGGTACTCGCACAGGAAGGGACTGGCGACCGTCTTGGAAGGGAAGAAGCGGAAGTGGTTCTTGGGGCTGTTTCCAGGGGCATGGGGCTTCTGGTGCTCGACGGACGGCTGGAGAATTATCCCCCATCTTTCTTGAAAGGCGCAGGTATTACTCTGCGCGAGCAGACCGTTACAGAGGTTTTAAGGCTGAACCCGGAGAATCCCGTTGCCGTTCTCTGTGAAGATGAGATCGGGTTGAGAGAACCTCTTGCAGGTTGCGGTCTTTCCCGTTTCGAAGGGTGGTCGGTTCTCCTTTCCGGGCAGGACGGGACTCCCCGGGCTTTGTACGGGCGGCTCGGTCGGGGCAGGATAATCCTTTTCCTTATTTCTCCATCCCTCTGGCAGAACCGTTATCTCGGTTTTGGGGAAGGGCTTGACAGGGTCTTCCGGAACGGTATTGCCTGGGCATCCAGGAAGCCTTTCGTAATGAAGCCGATGCCTCCTTTCGTGACCGCTAAATTCGACGATGTCTCTTTCACCGGCAGCAGGGCAATCAGGCACAAGGAGACGCTTGCCGGCCTTTACTGGCTCAACGAGCTGAACAATTTCGGCTTTATCCCCAACCTGGGCATCTTCACCGAAGACATAAAAGATATTGACGGCAAGAGGTTCAGGGAGAAAGAGGCTGATGGAATGGCCGAGTTCTCCCCCCACGCATTTGTCGATTTCAGATACATGGAAGATGAAGACAAGTGCCCCATATACCTGAAGCACAACGGGCAGGAGTTCTCTTCCATGGAACTTGAGAAGAATTTCGAAAGGATTGATTCAAGTTTTGCCCGGTGGGGTATAAGCTTTGCTGAGACAATCAACGCCCATTACCAGGAGATCGGTTTCAATTCCCTGCCATTTATCAGGCAGAGGGGACAGAAGTACCTTATGACACCCATACGGCTGGGCAAGGCCTGGTCTGATCCTGCCGCACATTTATGGAACAGCCCTCCGTACGGGAAGGCAGGTTTTTCTCTCGGTCCCGTTCCGGACGATACCGGCTTCTTTAACGTTCTTTCCATTCCTCCGAGAAAGGATGTCAACATTCCTTCTTCCGATTTCCTGTATGGTTGCACGGGTCTCCACGGGGAAAGTCCTTTCAATAACGTGGAAAAGGCTGTCAAAAGGGCTGTATTCCAGGTCAGGAGGGGACTCGAAACAGGTTTTTTCGGCTGTTTCATGGCCCACGAACAGAGGATTGCGCAGTTGACCCCGGATGAATGGTCAGGGATTGTCAGGGGGATAGGAGCTTCTCTCTCGGGCATACCCCATGAGATGAAGAGTTACGACCATATAAGCAGGTATGCCAGGAACAGGACCCTAAGCGTCATAGAACACGCTTCCTGCAACAGGGATCTTTCTGTCAGCTTGAAGGGAAGAAGCTTGATGGAACAGTACCTTTGCCTGCTTACTGAAGAAGGCGGCAGGGTGGGAGAGGGTTTTCTCAAGGTTCCCGCGTTTGAAAAAAGCATACGGCTAAATTTTAAAATATGATCTATTGACAGACCCTTATGATAAGGGTATAATTTGTCTGTCCCTGGTGACCACAGCGGAAGGGC
>JAKPNC010000080.1 GCA_029548585.1 bacterium
CCTCGATGATTTTCCTGATAAGGCTGCCCCTGGGATGCCAAAAAATAAGCCCTGAACCGTACTCGGGGTGTATGCTGAACAGGTCCAGCTTCGGCCCAAGCACCCTGTGGTCTCTTGCCTTCGCTTCCTCGAGAAAGGCAAGGTACTCCGCAAGATCTTTCTTGTCCGGAAAAGATATGCCGTATATCCTCTGCATGCTCTCCCTTTTCTCGTCGCCTCTCCAGTATGAGGCCGCTATGCTCAGGAGCTTGAAATGTTTCACCTGGCCGGTAGAAGAAAGGTGCGGACCTTCGCACAGGTCGGTAAATTCACCGTTGCTGTAAAAAGTGATCTCGCCGTCTTCGAGGTCTTCCAGTATTTCGAGCTTGAAAGGCTCATCCTCGAGCATCTTTTCCGCGTCCTTCCTCGGGCAGGTCGATTTTGAGATGGGATGGTTTTCCTTTATTACTTTGCGCATCTCGGCTTCAACGGCTTCAAGGTCGGCCGGAGTAAAAGGCTCCTTCCTGTAAAAATCGTAATAGAACCCGTTCTCTATGGAAGGGCCGGTCCCGAGCTTCACTTCGGGGAAAAGCCTCTTGACGGCCTGTGCCAGCACGTGGGAAGAGGTATGCCAGTAAATATCCTTGTCAAATTCATGTTCCATTTTTATTTTGTCCGCCGGTTCTCAAGCAGGTAGGCCTTATGCAATATCCAGGCATGGAAATTACCCAACGGAAAGTCTCCCTTCGCATCCACCGGTATGTGAGACGTCCGGAAAGCGGGGCGGACGGGATTTGAACCCGCGACATCCAGATCGACAGTCTGGCATTCTAGGCCGCTGAACTACCGCCCCGTTTGAATGCTTTAATGTTGTGCAAATAATTATTTTACCTTTAGAGCACCTTGTCTGTCAACATGAGATTCAAGAAGCCTCTTTCTTTCTTTTTCGTCTGCGGACGCCTTTACCACCCTTCCCTGCCCGTTAAAGCCGAGGTAAAAATCCTCGTAGAACCATATATCCATTATCTCGGTATCTGAGGCGTACTTCACATAAGGCTCTCCGAAGAGGTCCCGGGCAAGGTCGCCGTTAAACCAATCGGGGCTCTCTCCCTTGAAAAGCATGGCCTTGATGTCATCGAGGGTATAATATTTCTCCCCTATGACCCTAAGGGAACCTTCTTCCCCGGAAGTCATATCCTGCCCTGAAGAGTCCGCAGGTCCGGTTTTCTCTCCGGCAGGCTGCCCTTCCGCTTCGGCCAGCTGTTTTTCCACGACAACCACGGCAGGAGGTTCAGCCTTCCGTCCCGCGCTTTTCTTGCCGTCTACAGCGCAGCCTGAGAAAGCCAAAGAGAGCAGGACGCATGCAACCATGTATCTGTCCCTCATGATCATTCTTCTCCTTATTGTGCACAACGCCTGTATTATAACCTTTATTCCGCAAAAAGGAAACAGTCGTAATGGGCTTCTTAACATTTTTTGCTGACCACTACCGCAAGGGTATCTCCCCTGTCGGAGTAAGGATGCATGTCAGCAAGATCAACATCGCACATATTAGAATGGCGGCCGTAAGCGTAGAGATACCCGTCAGAAGGCGAAAGTATCCGGGCTGTCCTGAGATTCCTGTCGCTGAAAAGGTGCCCGAGAAGGTCTCCCTTCCTCACAAAATCTCCGGTAGCCAGTCCGTTTTCAACAAAAAGTCCTTCAAAAGGCGCCCTTACCGTAAAATCTCTCGTGGCGGGACCCTTGACGATGGTTTCTTCAATCCCTGCCGGTTTTCCCCTGAACATGCCGAGGTACCGCGAAGAGTTGATCAGCGCCCTGACCCCCACCCCAACCTCTTTTTCAACCACGGAATACTGTCCGGAGAATTCCACCGAATACGCCGTCCGCCCGTTTGCGTTGAACCATCCGCTAAGAATATACGGCCCATTGTAATTAGTCTTTATTACCGGATGGCCCGGAATCACGAAGGGGTAAGCCCCGGCCATTGCAAACTCTATGGCTTTCTCCTCTCCTTCGGGAACTGCCGCTGTCGCCCAGAAGCGGTTATAACAATGGAGATCTATATTATGGGTTGCCTGCTCAATTATCCCCTTGAAGAGCGCGTGGGACATCTGCTCGGCCATGTTGCCGTCAGGATTCCCGGGCCAGGTGCAGTTTATGTTGTCTCTTGGATCAGGCACGAGCATTTTCTTTCCGTTGATAAGCCTTTCAACCATGCTTCCCTTGGGATTTGCCATGGTGGAAACAATATGGGGCCTCCTGTTCCAAACCGCAAGAGGATTGGCAAAAGGAATAAGCAGCATCCTCCCTTTTACAATCTTCTTTTCTGCCAGGGGACAAAATCTTCTGATCACCTCGCTGCCCTGGACCTCGTTGCCGTGGAGAGCCGCGGTAACCAGCAGGCATGGACCTTCCCTGCCCGAATCTATATCCCAGTAAGCGAGCCTGAACTCAGGCTTACTCTTGATATTGACAGTCAGATGCCTTACCTTTGCCCGGGTCATCTTCTTCATCTCCTTTTACCGGATTTTTTTATTTTCTTTCCGGTGTCGCTTATTATGCTTGCAAGAATCCCGTCCTTGTCGGAATACGGATGCATGGCTGCCAGATCAACGTCGCATCGTTTTCTCGTGCTTCCGTAAAGATACAGATAGCCCTCCATCGGAGCCTTTATCTTTATGGTCTTCAGGGTCTTGTCGTCAAAAAGGGTTCCAAGGAGATCTCCCTTCCTGACAAAATCCCCGTTGGAGAATCCGTTTTCGGCAAAAAGTCCGGCGACAGGGGCTTTAACAGCAATCATCCTGGTCTCCCGGCCTTCCCTGTAGATCATCGGCTTGTCGTTCATTCCTTCAAGCCTGCCTCGAAAGATCCCCGTATACTTTGCACAATTGCAAAGCATCCTTACCCCTCTCTGCACCTCTTTTTCCGTAATCTCGTACTGCCCTGAGAACTCGACGGCAAAAGCCGTTCCCCCGTTGTCGCGGATCCACTGGGGCAGGGAAAACTTTTTGTGATTCGTGGAGGATAGCCCTTTCTTTTCTTCCTTGCCCTTAACCTGGTCCCAGGAAAACAGCCTCCTTATGGGGAATGCCGCCGCCTCGGCGAATTCAATGCTTTCGGGATGCTTTTCATCGGCCAGGGAACAGGCAAGCGTAAAGCGGTTGTAACAGTGCAGGTCGATATAATAGGTTGGGGCGACCTTTTTGAAAAAATCGTTAAAGAAAATATGGGCCACCTGTTCAGATTCGTTGCCGTCAGGATCTCCGGGCCAGGTCCTGTTGATATTATCCTTTTCTTCCTTGCCAAAAGGCTCGGCAAGGGTTGAGACTATATGGGGCCTGCGGTTCCACAGGGCAAGAGGATTGGCAAAAGGGACAAGAAGTATCCGCCCCTTGAGGATCTTCTTTTCCGCCATGGGGCAGAACCTCCTGATCGCTTCGCTTCCCTGGACCTCGTTGCCGTGAAGGGCCGCGGTAACCAGCAGGCAGGGTCCTTCCCTGCCCGAATCTATATCCCAGTAAGCCATCCTGTATTCGGGCCTGTTCTTTATTTTGACAGGAAGATACTTGACTTTTGCCCTGACCATCTATTCTCCTTTACCCCGCGGGGCTTTTCATGTCGTTATCAGTCGCTTCGAGCTACTGCCTGTTTTCTTTTATTTTAAGCAGGAACGGAACCTGTGTCAACCTGAAGTCCCCGCCCTGGCAGGAAAACAGCCGACCCTTTGATCCTTTCAACCCGCGATGTCTGACCTGCCGCGCTTTGCATGGTATAATATGGAAACCATTCATGGTCAGAACAGGGTAGCCCTGGATGGAAAGTCCAGGAGGGAGATTGAGAAAATGGAGAATCGTCATATTTCAGGCATACTGGAAGAAATGACCGTTGAAGACGTTGAAAGGCTTGACCCCAACCTTGCCCTCGTTCCCATAGGCTCAACGGAGCCTCACGGCCCTGCGCTTCCTTACGGGACAGACAGCTTCTCGGTGGAAGCAAAGTGCTACGAATCAATCAAAAGGGCAAACTTCAGGGGCGCAAGGGCGATCTGCCTCCCGGTGCAGAAAATCTCCCTGAACAACAATTTCTACGGCCTCCGTTTCGCATGTCGAATAAGCGTTCCGGTCTTCATGTCCATGGTCAGGGACATAGTCCGGTTCCTGGAGGGTGAAGGAATAAAAAGGATCCTGATAGCCAACAGTCACGGGGGCAATACAGACGTCCTTAAAGCCGTGCTCAGGGACATGGCGGGCGAAAAAGGAATCTTCCTCGGCCTTCTTCCGCCCGGTCCCGCACTGCCCGCATCTTCCGGGCTTCTGGGGAAGGTGCTCGAACAGCCCATCCCGGCAGGAGGGGAACACGGGGGGGAATGGGAAACGTCGAACATGCTTTTCCTTAAACCAGGGCTCGTAAGAAAGGACCGCATAGGGGTCTATCCCGTAAATCATCCGAAGATAGATTCCCTGGAAGAATGCCTCGTAACTCACGTCAAACCCTGGCATCTTCATCTTCCCGCCTCGGCCGGCGGGGATAGCCGCAAGGCCAGCTCCGAAAAGGCGCGGGCGATCTTTGAAGAAGGGGTGGAAGCCTGGGCGGGGCTCCTTGAAGAGCTGTCAAAAGCCCCCGAATCTGCGACATTCCCTTTCTGATAAGGCTTCAACGGAAAAAAACGGTTGCCAGGAGAGGCTTTCTGGAGTAAACTCTACACATGAAAACCGTAATACAGCGAGTCAAAAAGAGTCTTCTTTTCGTCGAAGGGCAACACAGGAGCGGTACGGGTCCCGGCATGGTCATACTGGTTGCGGTTGAAAAGGGAGACACTGAAAAGGACTGCGAATTTATTGCTTCCAAGGTCCTTTCAATGAGGATTTTCGAAAACAGCCAGGGAAAGCTTGACCATTCCGTTCTCGATATCGGGGGGGACATAATGGTCATATCCCAGTTTACCCTCTGCGGCAACTGCAGGAGGGGCAACCGTCCCGATTTTACGGACGCGGAAGCCCCCGACAGGGCCCGTTTCCTTTACGGTTTCCTGCTGGAGAAGCTGAAGAACCCGGCCCTTGGCAATTTGGAACAGGGAGAATTCGGGAAGTACATGCTCATCGAAATCCACAATGACGGTCCTGTAACGATTCTCCTCAACAGCAGGCAATAAGCGTTAACGGCGCCGTGCCTGAACAGGCACGACGAGGAAAACCGTTTTTCAGTCATGGGCAGGCTTAAAGAAAAATACCTTGGCAGACAGATCGTGGTGGACACGGATTCAAGATGGACATACCTCGGGGCCTTCAAAGAGGAGGACGATTTCTCCATCACCCTTGAAGGAGCCGATGCGTTCGATCACTCGGAAGTATCCCTGAGCAAGCACGAATACGTGATGCTTGTAAGGAAAGACGGCATAGCGGCGAACAGGAAAGAGACCAGCATACTTAAAGCCAAGATCGTCGCAATAACCTGTCTCTCAGACATTCTGGACAGATAAATGGCATACTTTCTATATTTCACAGCCAAGTTTCTCTCATTTTTGACATTCACATTCATTTTCCCCACCAGGGTCAGGGGAAAGGAGAATGTCCCTGAGAAAGGACCCTGCATCATAGTGGCAAACCACGTGAGCTTCCTGGATGCCATCGTCCTGGGCCATACCCTGCCCATGCGGGTAAACTATTTCGCAAAAGACAACCTTCTTGACATATTCCTCTTTTCCCGGATACTCGACTACCTGGGAGCGATCCCCCTGGAAAGGGACGAACCATCCTCCATGTCCCTGCGGGCCGGATTGAAAGCTCTCAGGAAAAAAAAGGCGCTGGTGGTCTTCCCGGAAGGGACGAGAAGCCGGACGGGCAAAAGGCTTCCTCCAAAACCCGGGATAGGATTCCTGCACGCAAAAAGCGGCGCTCCCCTGATCCCTGTGCTTATAGACGGCACACAGAGGGCGATGCCGGTCGGAGCCCATTACATCAGGCCGGGGGCAAGGATCACGATCACTTACGGAGTTGTCCTCAAGACGGAGAAGAAGGATTATCTCCAGATTTCAGAAATGGCCATGGACGAAATAGAGAAACTCGAATCGATATGAAAAAACTCGTCGTTGCAAAAAACATCGGGTTCTGCTTCGGGGTCAACCGGACTGTCAGGATTGCAGACTCGCTCCTGAAAAAGCACCGTACGCTTTACAGCGTTGGCGACATAGTTCACAACCCCATAGTGATGGAAGACCTGAAATCGAGAGGATTGAAGGTGACAGGGAACCTCGGCGAGATAAGGAATTGCCCTTTTATCGTCAGGTCTCACGGCATAGGCAGGGATATCCTGACAAGACTCAGGAGACAGGGGGTCGACATACACGATGCCACCTGCCCTTCCGTGAAAAAGCTCCACTCCCTGATAGAAAAATTAGACAAAGAAAAATATTTTGTTATAATTATAGGAAACGGAAAGCACCCGGAAGTTCAGGCCCTGAAAGGATACGGGAAGAACACCCTGGTGGTCCAGGAAGGAAGTGAATTCAGGGACAGCAGGCTTTTTGAAAAACTTGCGGTAATAGGGCAGACCACCCTGTCTTTCAAGGATTACCTCAAAACTGCCGACTACATAATCGGACACCTGAGATACAGGAAGATAGTGATATATAACACCATCTGCAAGGTCACCGAGGAGAGACAGGCGGAATCCGCGGAAATCAGCAGAAGAACTTCCAGCGTGATCGTCATGGGAGGCCGGACAAGTTCCAATACGGGCAAGCTCTACCAGAACTGCAGGCAATTCAACGACAGAGTTCATTTCGTCGAGAGGATAGAAGAAACAGGAGACATCTCCTTTGAAAAGATTTCTTCCGTCGGCTTGATATCGGGCACTTCAACCCCCGAGAGCTTCATACTGGCGGTTAAGGAAAAAATAAAAAATAAAGGATATAAGGAGGTACGGATAAATGGCAAGAGAAGAAGTAAGCAAGCTTCTGGAAGAAAAGATATCGAGCTTTAAACCCGGTTCACTGATTAAAGGAAAGGTGCTCAGGGTGGCAAACGAAGACGTGATCATCGACATAGAGTACAAGTCAGAAGGAGTGGCTTCCATCGAGGAATTCAAGAACAGCCCGGTGGAGAACATCGAAGGCATGGAAGTAAGCGTCATTGTTGAATCCCTCGATCCCGACAAGAGCGGGCTCATCCCCCTGTCAAAGGAAAAAGCGGACATCCTTCTGCACTGGGAAAACGTGGAAAAAGCATACGAGGCAGACACACCCATCACCGGAACCATCTTCAGAGCCATCAAGGGAGGCTTCAGGGTTGACATAGGGGTACTGGCATTCCTTCCCACTTCCCAGGCAGACGTCGAACCGATGTCCAACCCTGCAAAGCTCCTCGGCACAAAGGCGACCTTCAAGATCATCAAGCTCGACCCGCTGAGGAAGAACGTGGTCGTCTCGAGAAGAAAATTCATCGAGGAAGAGATGGCTGTCCAGAAAAAGGAATTTCTCTCCAAGCTGCAGAAGAACCAGCTTGTCACGGGAGTAGTCAGAAATATCGTTGACTACGGGGCGTTCATCGAGATAGATTACGGACTCGTGGGGCTCCTGCATCTCAACGACATGAGCTGGGGCAAGGTAAGTTATCCTTCCCAGATCCTGAGCATGGGACAAAAAATAGAGGTGGTCGTCCTGGACGTTGACACGGAAAAACAGATAGCGTCCTTCGGGCTCAAGCAGAAGACTCCCAATCCATGGGAAAGCATAGAGGAGAAGTATCCCATCGGTTCCACAGTTGAAGGCAAGGTGGTCAACATAACCGACTACGGAGCGTTCATAAAGATAGAAGACGGGGTGGAAGGACTGCTCCACATATCAGAGCTTTCATGGACGGGCAGGGTCAGAAGGCCGTCTGAAATAGTGGCCATGGGAGATCCCGTAACGGTCAAGGTCATAGACATCAAGAAGGCCGAGCAGAAGATATCCTTCAGCCTCAGGGAACTGGAAGCCAATCCATGGCCCGACATTGCAAACAGGTTCCCCGTAGGCAGCATAGTGAAAGGAAAGGTTTACAATTTAACCGATTTCGGCGCCTTCGTGGAAATAGAGAAGGACATAGACGGGCTGCTCCACATATCCAACATCACGGAAGAGATGATCAAGCATCCTTCCGAGGTTCTCCGCAAGGGACAGAAGATTGAAGTCATGATACTGGAGATAGATCCCGACAATAAGCGGATATCCCTTGGATTGAAACAGCTTGGCAATCCCCGGAAGAAAAGCGACAACAGGGAATATGCCGAGGATGACGGAATGACAGAGGAAGACGAAGAAGCCGGAGAGCCTGATGAGAGTAATAATTAAGGAAGATTACCGGGAGGTATCCCGCGAGGCCGCAGGTATGGTTGCAGGGCTTGTAAAGAGTAAGCCCTGCTGTACCCTCGGCCTCGCCACCGGAAGCACCCCTCTCGGGCTTTACAATGAACTTGTGCGGCTCCACAGGGATGAAGGGCTCTCCTTTGCCAGGGTAAAGACCTTCAACCTCGACGAATACTACGGGCTTGCCCCGGAAGACTCCCGCAGTTACAGGCATTTCATGGACGAAAACCTATTCGGTAAAATAGACATTCGCCCGGAAAACACGTCGGTTCCGGACGGCAGAACAGAAATCGATAAGCTGGAAGAATACTGCACGTCTTACGAGGAAAAGATCAGGGCCTCCGGAGGCATAGACCTCCAGGTCCTCGGGATAGGTTCTGACGGGCACATAGCCTTCAACGAGCCCGGATCATCCCTCTCTTCGAGAACCAGGATCGTTTCACTTGATCCTCAGACCATCCGGGACAATTCGAGGTTCTTCAACAAGGGAGAAAGAGTGCCTGAATTCGCTCTTTCCATGGGAGTGGGCACCATTCTCGAATCCAGGGAAATCCTCTTTCTCGCCTCGGGAGAAGGGAAGGCAGAGATAGTTGCCCGGGCCCTCGAAGGGCCCGTTACGAGCATGGTGACGGCCTCGGCCCTCCAGCTCCACCCGAAAGTAAGCATCATCCTCGACAGCCAGGCCGCAGGGAAACTCAGGCGCCTTCAGTATTACAGGTTCTCGGAGGAAGCCGAAAGAAAGATCAGGATGCCTCTCTTCTGACAGACCGCCCGTGTTTCCCCGTCCCCAAAAGAAAGATGCTTAACATATTGAAGAAGAAGGCGGAAGGACTCAAAAGAAAAGTTATCCTGCCTGAAAGCAGGGATGTCCGGGTACTCAGGGCGGCAGAAATCCTGTACAGGGAGAAGACCGCCCTTCCGGTGCTGATCGGCAACAGGGAAGAGATCTCCAGCCTGGCC
The DNA here is from genome assembly GCA_029548585.1 of bacterium. Classification (GTDB taxonomy): domain Bacteria; phylum Ratteibacteria; class UBA8468; order B48-G9; family JAFGKM01; genus JALNXB01. The sequence continues at coordinate 9,287 of JAKPNC010000080.1, forward strand.
GATTTCGCAGGAACCAGCATCGGGAGCATTGAAACCGTTGATCCCTTATCTTGCCCTTACAAGGAAGAGCTCGCTGAACTTTACCTTTCGAAACGGAAAACTGCGGACAGGGAACTGGCCTGCAGGATCCTCAGAAAAGAAATCTTTTTCGGAGGAATGATGCTGGCCTCAGGCAGGGCTGACGCAATAGTGGCCGGCGCATCCGCCACGACGGCAAACGTGGTCAAAGCTGCAGCCATGACCGCCGGGTATGCTCCGGGAGTCTCCACTCCTTCAAGCTTCTTCCTGGTCTCCATGCCGGGAGGGAGAACTCTCTTTTTTGCAGACTGCGGTATCAACGCAGACCCGGACCCGGCCCAGCTGGCCGAGATCGGGGTGACAACCGGAAGAAATTTCGAGAAGATAACCGGAGAAAAGGCAAGGATCGCATTCCTTTCCTTTTCCACCATGGGTTCTGCCTCCCACCGGCTTGTGGAAAAGGTGAGGGAAGCTGTCCGGATTGCGCGGCAGAAAGACAAAAACCTCTGCATGGACGGGGAATTCCAGGCAGACACCGCCCTTTCACGGAGGGTTGCAGGAATAAAGCTGAAACAGGGGTCGCCGGTTGCAGGCAACGCCAACGTGCTCATCTTCCCCGACCTCAACTCGGGAAACATCTCGTACAAGATAGCTGAGCAGCTTGCCGGGGCTTTCACGCTGGGGCCTGTTCTGCAGGGCTTTTCAAAGCCATGGGGCGACGTCTCGAGGGGAGCGGAAGCCGCACATATCGCCGGAGTGGCGGCAATAACGTGCCTCATGTCATGATGGAAGGAGAAGAAAACGTCTTTCATACAAAGCGGAGATTTTTTAAAAGATGAAAATACTCATAATCAACTGCGGGAGTTCCTCAATCAAGTTCAAGGTTTTCGAGATGCCGGAAGAGAAGCTCCTCATGGAAGGATCGGTCGAAAAGATCGGAGAAGAGACCTCTTTCTTCAAGCGCTCCGTGGCAGGCCTGGAAACCAGGCACCAGGAGAAGATCTCCAACCATACAGACGGACTTGAAATGATCGCGAGAGCACTGGTCGAGCCCGGGAAAGGAATCGTTTCGGATGTCAACGAGATAAAGGGAGTGGGACACAGGGTTGTACACGGGGGAGAAGGTTTCGACAAGAGCGTCATTCTTGACGGGGACATCATACGCAGGATAGAGGAATACATACAGCTGGCGCCGTTGCACAACCCCCATAACCTTGCGGGGATAAAGGCGGCCATGAAGTTTTTCCCGGCAAGCCGGCAGGTCGCATCATTCGACACGGCTTTCCATACTACGCTTCCGGAAAAAGCCTTCCTCTACCCGATACCCTACGAGCTATATGAAAAGCACCACATAAGGAGGTACGGTTTTCACGGAACATCCCACAGGTACGTAGCCGGAAGAACGGCTGATCTGATGGGAATTGACCGGGAGAAGGCCAATATTATAACATGCCATCTTGGAAACGGATGCAGCATCACGGCTGTCAGGAACGGCCGTTCCATAGATACAAGCATGGGGCTCACCCCTCTTGAAGGACTCATGATGGGTACCAGGAGCGGCGACATTGATCCCGGCATAATCTTCTACCTGATGGAAAACATGGGAATGGGCGTCAGGGAGGTAAATTCCCTTCTTAACAAGAAGAGCGGCCTTCTCGGGCTTTCCGGAGTATCCAACGACTTCAGGAACCTGCTGGAAAACATTGATAAAAAGAGGGTCGCCATAGCCATAGACATCTACTGCTACAGGGTCAGGAAATACATCGGTTCATACATGGCGGTACTGGGGAGAACAGATGCCGTGGTCTTTACTGCGGGAGCTGGAGAACACAGGCCGCTGGTCAGAGAAAAATCCCTCGAGGGGCTTGAAGAAATGGGCATAATTCTTGACAGGGAAAAGAACTCCTCGACAACTGATTCTGAAGGAGAGATAAGCAGCAGGGAATCAAAAATAAAGGTATTCGTCATCCCTACAAACGAAGAGCTTGGCATTGCCCTTGACACTTACATCCATTCGTCCTGAGGCAGAAACGGGCAACCGCCCGGCATTGCAGGCTGAAACGCAGGATTGAAAAATGACAAAGGCATACGGAAACCAGGAGATATCTCCTTTCAAGTCTTTCGCCAGGGGAGCCGCTTTGAGCTCGGTAATCATAGGAGGCGCCTCTTTCGTCCTGAGAGCGGCCTTGCCGGCTGTCTTTTCACCGGTCCTCAACATACTGGGCATCTCCCAGTACCACACATCCATCTCTTTCATGCTTGCAGGCTTTTCCCTTCTCCTGCTAAACGGGCAACCCTCCATGAAAAACACCAGGAGGGCCTTTATATTGACTCTCTGCCTTTTCCTTGTCACTCTGGTCAACATATACGGGTACATAAAAATTGAAAGCGCCTTCTTCTTTGCGGGCCCCGGCAAGCCGGACATTCCCGGGGGAACTCTCATGGCCCCGACCACTTCCATTTATTTTCTCATGATGGGCTTCACCTTTGCATGCATGGGTTCCAGGAAAACGATCATAGTTTCCCAGGTTCTTGCACTTATAGGCATTTTCATCGGCATCCTGAACCTCATGGGCCACACTTACGGGGTTCCCGCCCTTCTTCAGATCGGCAACTACCCGCAGACAGACCTTTTATCTACCCTCCTTTTCCTTCTGCTCATGAATGCCTGTCTGCTTTCCCGTCCGGAAGAATACATCCCGTCTGTCATATCCAGCCCTCACGTGGGGGGAATCATAGCCCGGAAGCTTATTCCAATAGCCGTCAGCATCCCCTTTCTGCTCGGCTGGCTGAGACTTATAGGACAAAGGGCCGGCTTTTATGAACTCGAGACAGGCGTTGCCATCACGGGACTCTTCAACATATTGATTTTCACGGTCATCATATGGGGACTTGCCAATTCCCTCAACAAGATAGATTCCGACAGGAAAAGAGCGGAGAACAAATCAAAAGAGACCAACGAAAAGCTTCTCAGTCTTGTCGGGGAACTTGAGCAGGAGAGCAGGAAGAAGTCCCTCATTTCCGAGATGAAAGACCTCCTGCAGACGTGTACGAACATACCCGAAACCGCTCCCATCATCAGCAAGTTCATGGAACAGATATTCCCTTCCCATGACGGGGCCCTGCTTCTCTTCAGCCCTTCCCGCAACGACCTGGAAGCCCTTGCATCCTGGGGCGGACAGAAAGACCACCCTGACGAACTGGTATTCACCCCGGATGAATGCTGGGCGCTGAGACGGGGCAAGCCTCACATCGTGCTGAAACCGGAAGACGGGATAAGGTGCCCCCACGTGAGGTCTGCAAATCCCCTCCCTTACTGCTGCGTGCCCCTTACCGCTTACGGGGAGGTTCTCGGCCTTCTCCACCTGCGCGGCAGGGAACAGGCCGGTCCCGCGGCAGAAATCCTCGAGGACAGGCTGATCAGGACGGCAGTATTTCCGGTTGCGGAACACCTTGCCGTATCACTGGCAACCCTGAAGCTGAGGGAAACCCTCAAGAACCAGTCAATAAGGGATCCTCTCACAGGGCTTTTCAACAGGCGTTACATGGAAGAAACCCTCCAGAGAGAGATATTCAGAGCCGCAAGGAAAAAAAGCAGCATAGGCATAATAATGGTGGACATAGACCATTTCAAGAAATTTAACGATGCTTACGGGCACAAGGCGGGGGACGACCTTCTCGTCAACATGGGGGCATTTCTCCAGAACAAGGTAAGGGCAAGCGACGTTGCATGCAGGTACGGGGGAGAAGAGTTTACCCTCTTCATACCGGACGTGCCGGAGGATGAGTTGATAAGGCGTGCTGAAGCCATAAGGGCAGGAGCAAAGGAACTTAAGGTTTCTTCCCAGGGACAGATGCTGGGAAATATAACCATATCCATGGGGATAGCCGTGTACCCGAAACATGCGGAGACTTCCGAAACCCTTCTGAAAGCCGCCGATGATGCGCTATACAGGGCAAAGAGGGAAGGGCGCGACAGGGCGGTGATGGCATAAACGGCCGGCTCATGCAACCAGGACTGCGATGGTTATGACGTTTTCCCCGGCCCGCAGGAACTGTACTGCCAGGCTCTCCAGCCTTTCCCGCCTGAGAAGGATCTCCGGTTTTCCTCCTTTCCACACGACCTCTATATCCCTGGCATACACTCCTTTCTGCATGGTATCGGGCAGGGCCTTCCAGACAGATTCCTTGAAGGAAAAGGAGTAACACATGTACAGGTCCCTTTCTTCCGGTGGAAAGGAAGCCAGCTCCCTGTCGGTGAAAAGCCTTGCAGGAAGCCTTTCGGGATTCCTGCCCAGCGCCTCCCTGAACCTGCCGACCTCAAGAATATCTATGCCGGTATAAAGATCCAACTCCATTGCCTCCCTTGTTTTTTTCTCCTTTTTATTGTATATTTTATAGAGGCGCCTTGCAACAGGAGCAGGATGGCAAAAGAGCCGGTTTAAGACACATGGCGCCTTTCAACGGACATTCACAATGGAACATACCGGAAAAGTGGGATTCATCGGCGACAAGGCATCTGTCGAATTTTTCGCCATTTTCGGAGCCGAGATATTTCCGGCAGAAAAGGTCGAGGAAGCAGAAAGGATTATCAGCGGGATCAATTTCGCCGATTACGCGGTCATATTCATAACAGAGGAAGTTTTTGACAGGGAACTCTTTTCAAAACAGCTCATGGCCAAGAAGCTGATGCCCATCCCGAGCCTCCTCTCAAACCAGGGCAAAGGTTACAGGATAGTTGAAGACCTCATCAGGAAAGCCACGGGAATGAAGGAATGAGAAGCCCAGCAGGCGCCGGCTGGCCTGTCCCAGGTTCATGTCCCTCAAAAACGCCGGGGTGGGAAAAACATTTCCAATGATGAGGCCGGCATCTGCCCGGCAAGGAAAGACAAGGAGCATCATAAATGGAAAAAGGCGTTATCGTAAAGGTAAGCGGTCCTCTCGTCCAGGCTGAGGGAATGAGATCATCCAGGATGTACGACGTGGTACGGGTGGGAGAAGGAAAGCTCGTGGGAGAGATCATCCGCATGGAAGGAGACATAGCTTCTATACAGGTTTACGAGGAAACCGAGGGGCTGAAGGTCGGAGACCCGGTTTTTCAGACCGGATATCCCCTCGTGGTGGAACTTGGGCCCGGACTGTTGCAGAATATCTTCGACGGAATACAGAGACCTCTGTCAAAACTCGAAGCCAGCGGAGACTTCATCCTGAGGGGACTTGAAATGCCTCCCCTCGACAGGGATAAGAAATGGAAGTTCACCCCCTGCGTAAAAAAAGGCGACAATCTCGTTGCCGGGGACATAGTCGGAGACGTTCAGGAAACACCCCTTCTCCTTCACAGGATCATGCTTCCTCCGGGAACTGAAGGAGAGATAACCGATATAAGGGAAGGGCTTTTCACCGTTGAAGAACCCGTGGGATCCATAAGAACGGCCGCAGGAGAGAAGCCTTTCTTCATGATGCATAAATGGCCCGTCAGGCAGAGAAGACCCTTCAAGAGAAAACTGCCTCCCGACCAACCTCTTGTGACCGGGCAGAGAATCATAGACACCCTCTTTCCGGTCATGAAAGGCGGCACCGCCTGCATACCGGGTCCCTTTGGCAGTGGAAAAACCGTTGTCCTCCATCAAGTTGCCAAGTGGGCGGACGCCCAGGTCGTTGTCTACATAGGCTGCGGAGAGAGGGGAAACGAGATGGCCGACGTTCTCATTGAGTTCCCCGAGCTCAAAGATCCCTCATCGGGAAGACCCCTCATGGAAAGGACGGTCCTTATAGCCAACACATCCAACATGCCCGTTGCCGCGCGTGAAGCCTCCATTTACACCGGTATCACTCTTGGAGAATACTTCCGGGACATGGGATATTCGGTGGCATTGATGGCAGACTCCACGAGCAGATGGGCCGAGGCGCTCAGGGAGATCTCAGGAAGAATGGAGGAGATGCCCGGTGAAGAAGGATACCCCGCATACCTTGGAACAAGCGTGGCCTCTTTCTACGAGAGGGCGGGAAAAGTTTCCTGCCTCGGGCAGAAAGAAAACAGCGGGTCTCTTTCCGTTATCGGGGCGGTAAGCCCTCCGGGAGGCGACCTGACCGACCCTGTGGTACAGATGACGCTGCGGGTAGTCAAGGTTTTCTGGGGACTCGATGAAAAGCTTGCGTATCAGAGGCATTTCCCTGCCATAAACTGGCTTTCAAGCTACTCTCTTTACGAGGAGAATATAAAGAATTTTCTGGAACAGGAAATCGGGGCCGATTTCGTAAAGAACAGGAAAGAAACGCTTTCGATCCTTGAAAAAGAATCTGAGCTCAACGAGATAGTAAGGCTTGTGGGAATGGAAACTCTTTCTGCGCAGGACAGGCTGGTTCTTGAAACTGCCCGTTCGATAAGGGAAGACTTCCTTCACCAGAGCGCATTCGACGAAAGGGACGCGTACACAACCCTCAAGAAGCAGTACAGGATGCTCAATTCCATACTCATCTTCCACCGCCTTGCAAGCAGGGCGATAGAAAAGGGCGCATCCGTGGAGGACATCCTGGAGATGCCTGTAAGGGAAGCCATTGTCAAGGCCCGTTACATCTCCCCGGAAAAACTGGGGGAATTCGACTCCCTCGATTCAGGCATATCGGCCTCTTTTACAGAGAAGCAGAACAAGCAGGAATGACACTCTGCAGAACCGCCCGGCATCCCGGGCCCCACAGGGAAGCGGGCGCTACCTTACCGGTCTGTCTTTCCCGGCAAGGGCGTTGGAAACAGCTGCCTGGCCCGCCGATATGCCCCCGTCGTTGGAAGGAAGAAACCTGTGTCTGCACACTTTCAATCCGCTTCCGGCAAGCATTCTGCATGTACCGTTGAGAATGAACGAGTTCTGGAACACGCCGCCCGAAAGAACCACCAGGTCGATATTCCTTTCTTTATTTATTCTTTTACAGATTTCTGTAATTATTCCAAGAACGGCCGCGTGGAACCGGTAGGATACAACGCCGGGAGAAACGCCTTTCGAGATATCCTCCACGACCTGTCTCACCAGGGGGTATGGATCTATAACGACACCGCCTCCCGGAAGGGACTGCTTCAAGTCAAAACCGTACCGCCCCCTGCCCCGGGGCTCCATGACAGATTCAAGCAGTATTGCCGCCTGTGCATCGTATGTCGCCTCCGTGCAGACTCCGGTTATTGCCGCAACGGCATCAAAGAGGCGTCCCATGCTCGAAGCCCCCGGGCAGTTGACATTCTTTTCGACCGCCCAGGCGGCTGCGTCCATGAGTTTACTGCCCACCCTGCCCAGAAGAGGCGCCCCCGTGGAAAGAAATCCGCTTCCGAAAGCCTTGTAAAGACACGCAATCCCTGTTCTCCACACCTCTTTTACCGCCCTGTCCCCACCGGGCAGGGGAATATAGTCAAGCCACGCATACCTTTCATACCCGCCGTAGGAAGCAATAAGGAACTCGCAACCGCGGATATCTCCACCTTCCCCGTATCCCGTTCCGTCCAGGGCAACGCCGATAACCTTTCTGTCCGGCAGTCCGTTATCAAGCATGCAGGAAGCAATATGGGCATGGTGATGCTGTACCCCCACCGCAAGGATGCCTTCTTTTGCAGAGAGCTCTTTCGCAAACCTTGTGGAGGCATAATCGGGATGGAAGTCGTGGGAGATTACCCGGGGAGTGAAATGAAATATTTTCCTGAAATGTTCGTAAGTCTCCCTGTAAAAACCGAACGATTCCATGTTCTCAAGGCTTCCGATATGCTGGCTTGTTACAATACGGCCGCCCATGCCCAGAGAAAAGGTGTTTTTCTCGTTGGGGCCTGCGGCAAAAACAGGTTCTTCGAATAAAAAAGGCGTCTTTACCGGTTCGGGCACAAAACCCCTTGCCCTTCTTATTACATGTATGTTTTTATCAAAAGGTTCCACCCTCGCGACAGAATCGTCGCAGCCTGTTTCAATATCCCTGTTGCTGCTCAGAATATAATCGGCTATCCCGGGAAGCTTTTCAAAAGCTTCTTTGTCCCTGTAGACAATCGGCTCATCGGCCATGTTGGCGCTGGTGGCAACCACCGTCCTGAACCTTCCGAAATGAAAAAGCAGGTAATGTACCGGCGCATAGGGCAGAAAAAAACCGAGGTATTTATTCCTGGGAGATATTTCTTCGGGCAGGCGGCAGGTATTCTTTTTCCTGAGGATGACAACAGGCGCCCTCCATGAAGAGAGGAGCTCTTCTTCCTGCCTGTTGACGGTACAGCACATCCGGACGTTCCCTGGATCCCCCGACATAAGCGCAAAAGGCTTATCCCCCCTTTTTTTTCTTTCCCTCAGGGTTTTTACGGCCTGCCTGTTTCCGGCATCGCAGACAAGGTGGTATCCTCCTATTCCCTTTACTGCAACGATATGCCCTTTTTCTATAAGAGAAGCCGCTTCTCTGACAGCGTCAATTCCCGAGTCCTTTTTCTTCCCCTGCCCGTCAAACAGGATGTACTCCGGCCCGCACGCAAAACAGCAGTCGGGCTGTGCGTGGAAACGCCTCTCGAGCGGATTGAGATACTCGGAGTAACAGTCCGGACACATCATGAACCTGCACATGGAAGTATTTTTCCTGTCGTATGGAAGTTCCCTGATTATGGAAAACCTCGGGCCGCAGTTTGTACAGTTTATAAAAGGGAAAAGATGCCTTCTGTCCTGAGGACTAAATAGTTCGCTTACGCACTGACGGCAGGCGGCGATATCGGGAGAGATTTCCGTTCTGCTTTCATCCTTCGGGATAGACCCTTTTTTCCCGCCGGCTGAAGCACGGCTTTTTTCTATGCGAAACTCTTTCCCGTTTTTTGCCGGGAGAAAGGAAACCGACATATGTTTAACAGCCGCATGTTCCGGCGGGTGGTACTTTACTCTGTCAAGAAATTCCTTGATTTTGTGAGAAGGTCCTTCCACCTCGGCGTAAACGCCTTCGGGCGTGTTCACAACGAAACCCGTAAGCCCGTTTTCAACCGCAAGCCTGTAGACAAAGGGTCTGAAACCGACCCCCTGCACCCTGCCTTCTATGGAAACCGCCGCCCTTTTTCTCTCTTTTCTGTATTCCATTTGAATACGGACGAAATAAATAATCTGACCTAACCTCACAACCTGGACTCTCATTCCGGCGCACCTTAAAAGGTGCGTCTGAGTCTTCCTTTGTCCTATCCCTCCCTTGTGGCCATCCCTTATCCTTCTCTCCATTCCTTCGCCGTACTTCGGCGACTGTCTCAAGAGGAGCGGGGCACTCAATCGCTACGGCGTGCCCGACGTTCAGCACGAATATTCACGCAAGCAGCCACTTCCACAGGGGGATATATTTCACGGTTCTTGTTACACCGAACCACCGGAGTTCTTTTTCTCCCTCGTAATCATCATTGATGACGAGCAGGTTGCCGCAGTCAAGTTCATTGGCGGCTTTCATGAGGGATTTTTCCTCTTTTTCTTTCGCCTGTATGTCGGCAAGATTCCAGCATACCTGTATCAGCTGTCTTATTTCCGCTCCTTCCTTCAGCACAAAATCCACCTCCTGCTGAAGGGGATGTTTCCAGTAATAGACCCTGGCGCCTCCGTCCATCTCGTCTTTCTTCAGCTTCACCGCCACCGCATTCTCATAAAGCATTCCCGTGTCGTCTCCCGTACGGAAAGCCTTAGCCTTTATAAAGCCGTTGTCAACGCAGTATATCTTCTTGTTGGAACTCACCTGCTCCTGGACCCCCGGAGAAAACCTGTGAAGTTTGAAGAAGAGAAAAGATTCTTCAAGGTATTGAAGATATTTTTCCACAGTATGAACGCTCCTGCATCCCGTTATCTTGCTCAAAGCGTTGTATGAAAACTCCCTGCCGGTGTTCGACACCAGGTAGACGGCAAGGTTTTCAATCGCAGGCACGATGCGTATCCTGAACCTGCTTATGATATCCTTGTATATGATGGAATTGAAAAGGGTCGAAAGGTAGTCCCTGCGGTCGAGCTCTTTAATAAGAGGCTCGGGATATCCTCCGCACGCAAGGTAATCGGACAGTTTTGCCTTCGTCTCGCTGGAAGTTAATTCTTTGTCCCCGCTATCGGCCTTGAGGAATTCGGCGAAGGAGAAAGGGAATATGTTTATGAGCATATGCCTGCCCGTCAAATGGGTGGCAAGCTCGCTGCTCAACAGGTTGGAATTGCTGCCCGTGATGACAAGGTTATACCCCTGCCTCTGTAGGCGGTTTACGAAAAGCTCCCATTTTGAAAGGTTTTGAATCTCGTCAAAGAGGAGGTAGCGGGGATTGCCGTAAAGGGAAGAGAGGGCGTTGATTATATCGTCGTAATTCTTCGTATCAACCAGTTTTTCGTCGTCGAAATTGGCATAACCGAACCTTTCACCCGAGCCTTCAAGCATGTTGAAGCCGAGAAAGGATTTGCCCGCCCGCCTGGGGCCCGTGATAACCTTTACAAGGTCGTTTGCAAGCGGGGTTTTGTAATCCGTGTTGCGCTCGACAAATTTCTCAGACCTCCTCCTTTCCAGTTCCCTCTTCTGAAGAAGCAGTATATCCCTTATCATTTTTCACCCTTTGTTAATCACAATGCACAATTTTATCATCTTTATTGCATTATACTGCGAAATAAGCTGGAAGGCAAGGTCTCTTTATATAGAAATATTAATGAGGCAACGGGGTTTCAAAAGGAAATACCTTTGAGACATTTGAAGTTACAGGCAGAACTGTCACCGTTTGCGCATACTGGTTGTTTGCATTGTTGGAAATAATTACGGCGGGCATTGTTTTCACAATCTCAAAACCGGTTTCCGCAGTGGGTAGTCCATTTTTATTTCCACTCTCCTTCGGAGGCATCTTCCCACTCTTTGTTGACTTCCCTGTCTTCCTGTCCGGAGGCACCGTATCCCTCCTGCAGTTCCCTGAGAAGCGCCGCCTTTTTTCTCTCAAAGCCGCAACTATGTAACCGCTCTTGTTCGGTTTATTTCTCAACTCTTCAGCCAGATCATCCGGCAGTGTGATATTCAAACGCATACAGGACACCTCCTGCATGTATTACACACAATATTTTACACATCATCAATACACGACAACGATTATTTCAGGGCAAGTACCCTGAAAACTTCCTTGAGAGTGGTCTTGCCCAAGGCGGCCTTTTTCACCCCGTCGGCGGCTATCGTGGTCATGCCCTGTCTTATGGCAACCTCGCGAAGCTGCTCTGCAGAAGCCCCTTTTTCAAGAGCGCCCGCTATTTCTGGACTTATCTCGAGAGTCTCCGCAATGACCATTCTGCCGCGATAGCCGGTTCCTCCGCAAGCATCGCAACCAACCGCTTTCCTGAAATTGTGCGGGAGATCCGACATCTTCATGCCATTCCTGAGCATTATTTCTTCAGCCCTGGCAAGTTCCCCAGAATCCGGTTTTTCCGCGACACTGCATCCGGAACATAATTCCCTTACAAGTCTCTGTGCAATTATAAGCCTTGTGGATTCCGCGATTATAAACGGCTCGCCTCCCATTTTCATCATCCTTGTCAGAGCTCCGGCGGCATCTTCCGTGTGAAGGCAAAAGAGAACCAGGTGGCCTGTAAGCGCTGCCTGTTGTATCAGCTGCAGGGTTGCAAACTCCCGCAACTCTCCTATCATTATGATGTCCGGGTCCTGGCGGAGGATGGAACGAAGGATAACCGGAATCTTCATCCCGGCATCTTCTCTCTCGGCTATCTGTACGGCGCCCGGTATCATGAATTCCACGGGGGATTCAACGGTCATCACTTTTTTCCCCGGATTTATCACGTAATTGAGCATGGAATAAAGGGAAGTCGATTTTCCGCTGGCTATGGGCCCTGTAATAATAATGCTCCCCCAGGGGGCTTTGAGGCTCTTTAATATCTTTTCCCTGTCGGAGGTGGAATAACCGATCTTTTCGACAGACTTCAGAGTGGAAACGACATCCTTGCTCAGCACTCTCGCAGTAACCGATTCGCCCATGAGGGAAGGAAGAAAAGAATTCCTGAGATCAAGGTCTTTCCCTTCCACGTTCATGAGGATACGTCCGTCCTGCGGCTTTACAGTTTCATGGATATTGCACCCGGCCATCCTTTTCCACTGTTCGACAACGGGAGCCAGAAGCCTGAGGTCTGCAGAGGTTATCGTATGCAATACCCCGTCTATTCGAAATTTGATCACTGCAGCAACGTCTTTTCCCTCTTCGGGGATGATGGGCAAAACGTGTATATCGCTCGCCCGCATACGGCATGCCAGGTGAATCAGGAGATTGACAAAATACGGAATATCCTCCTGCTCTCCCTGGGAATATTTGCTTCCTCCTGCCTTCCGAAGTTTATCTTCCAGTTCCCCGATAAACGGCTTTATATCAACGGGCAGGTCGACAATGGGATCTTTGCCTCTGAGAAACCTGTCAATATCCTGTTTGTAGAAACGCCACTGCCTTCCAGCCTTCATACTCTTTATTTTTCCCCCGCGCAGCCACCTGTAAAAGGTTGACCTGGTGGTGCCGAGCAACTTGATTGCTTCCTGCATGGAGATTACCTCTCCTTCCTGCATAACCTTCTTCTCATTCTTCTTATCCATAACGGCCTCCTTTTCCTATACCGGGAAAATCTCCTTTCTGTTGTCCCATATTATACCATGGTGCTTATGACATGTCAAGACGTATTTGTTTGAATCTTCTATCTGTCTGTAACCTTAAACTTCAGCCTGACATTCGCAAGGCATGTTTGACAAAAAAAAGAGCATGGTAGTACAATTTACCGAAATAAAACCGAAAAGGAGTTTTATCAATGGCAGATGCGGTCTTTATGAACGGAAGAATATGGACGGTAGACAGGGATAACCCGAAGGCGGAAGCCGTCGCAGTAAAAAGCGGCAGGATCCTGGAAGCCGGCTCGAACGATAAAATCAAAAAACATATTGTCTCTGAAACTAAGGTTGTCGATCTGAAAGGAAGGCTGGCCTTGCCCGGTTTCATAGATAATCATACCCACCTTATAACCGGCGGCGTCCAGTTGGCGGGAGCAGCCCTGCGGGAGGCAAAAAGCGTTGAAGAATTTGCGATCCTTCTCCGTCATATGGCTGAGAAAAATCGCGGCAGGTGGATCACGGAAGGAAGCTGGGACCATGAAAACTGGGAAGGAGGGAAACTGCCTTCGCGGGAACTGATTGACAGGCATACGCCAGACACCCCTGTCTTCCTCACCCGGACTGACGGACACATGGCTCTTGCCAACAGCCATGCCCTGAAATTGGCGGGAGTGACGGAAAAGACGCCAGCGCCGCCCGGAGGAGAAATTGTGCGCGACCCGAAAACCGGAAGACTGACAGGGATACTTAAAGACGAAGCAATGGGCCTTGTAAACCGGAAGATCCCACCCCTGACAGAAGAAGAATCTGCCGACGCGGCCAGGAGTGCCCTGAAAGAAGCCTCGAAATACGGCTTAACAGGCATACAGGACATGTCAACACCCGATATGCTGAAGATATACAGGACATTGATTGACAGGGGAGAACTCACCTCGCGCCTTTACTGCAGACTGCCTCTGGGGACGCCGTTTGATACCCTGCCGGAACCGGCACAGGAGAAAGGCTACGGCAACGAGATGATAAGAACAGGGTCTCTCAAGGCATTTGCCGACGGCTCTCTCGGTTCTTCAACGGCCCTTTTCTCACTCCCCTACCACCACGCCCCCGAAACGTGCGGACTCGCCTCAAAGGAGCTTTTAGAAGGTCTCCTGGAAAAGAATGCGATGGAAGCTGACAAAAGGGGATGGCAGCTCTCCATCCACGCCATTGGAGACAAGGCCAATTCCGTTATACTGGACCTCTTTGAAAGAATCATCAGGGACAACCCGCCGTGGGACAGGCGTTTCCGGATAGAACACGCACAACATCTTGATCCCGGAGATTTTGCCCGCTTTAAAAGGCTCGGTGTAATAGCCTGCGTCCAACCCTGCCACCTGACGGATGACTGCAGGTGGATGGAGAAAAGCATAGGCAGGGAAAGATGCAGGACAAGCTATGCCTTCAGGACATTCCTGGATAATAATGTCAGGATGTGTTTCGGGAGCGACTGGCCTGTCGCTTCCATCAATCCTCTTCACGCCATCCATGCGGCGGTCACCCGAAACATTCCCGGCGAAGAAAACCCTGCAAACAGAGGGGGCCGGTTTCCCGAAGAGAGAATCACCGTGCAGGAGGCGGTTGAATGTTATACGATAAATAACGCGTATGCGTCTTTCGGGGAAAAGATAAAGGGCTCTCTCACCGCAGGAAAGCTGGCAGACATGGCGGTCTTGTCTGACGATATTTTCACCATCGCCCCGAAAAGAATCAGGGACGTCAGGGTGGAAATGACTATCCTGGGGGGGAAGGTTATTTATGAGGGGTAGCCCGGGCAAGCTCTATTGATATTTCTTCTCCCGGCTTAACTTTTTCAAGCGCGCTGTAATCCGAAAGCATCCTGCCGACCACCTCCACATCGCTCGCAGGAACGGGTTTTTCGCCGGCGCTCATGGGAGTGGGTCCGAAAAAGAAACACAGGCATCTTCCCTGCGGCCAGTATGCGATATCACCTTTTTCAACTATGCCCACGGGCCTCTCAATGTCCGCTTTTACCGGAATCTCGAAGTATATTTCCATGCCCCATGTGTTCACCCTTGCCTTAAGAGGCATGGCATCACATATTTTTGAGCCCAGCCTGGTATCAAGAATCTTGCCTTTCAACACAGCCTTTCCCAAGGTCAGCTCAATCTCTCTATCCATGAAAAGCTCCTTCCTTTATTAAGCTCCAAACCTGGCTATATTTTTAAGTATTTATTTTCTCTTTCAATGTTTTCAAAAAATATTTAGCCCTCCCACCCTCTTTCTCACCTTGAGGCGTCTCCGCTCAGCCACGCTTCTGCAGGACGCGCGCTTGAATGGTGGTTTAATCAGATTTTGACAGGTTTGCCCGTCTCCATTGAAATATTGCATTTCACGGTCAACTCGAGGGTTTTCACCGCGTCCGAATAATCGGATTTGATAAGGGAAGGTTTATTTTCCCTGACTGCCGTTACAAAACTCTGCGCTTCCTCGAGCATGGGGTTGGACTCTTCTCCGTAGGTTTCCTTTTTATCTCCCCTTTCAACCGTCAGGATTCTTCTTTCGTAACTGACGGAAAGATCTCTGCCTATCAACTCGATGCCCGCTGAACTTGGACCCAGCCACGTGCAAAGAAGCGACGCTATAGCGCCGTTTTTCAATTTCATGGAAGTGACACTTGCGTCTTCCGCGTCATATCCCTTGTAAATATTTCTGTTGATGCCCTGGAACTTATAGGAGCAGACCTCTTCAACGTCCCCGGCCAAATACCTCATTGTATCGGCGATATGCGTGGCCTGCTCAATAACCTGGCCCCCTGAAAGTTCTTTCTTATGGAGCCAGCTCCCCTCTTTACCGGGCACCCCGGCCAGATATTTTCCTATAACCAGCCCTATCTTTTCGTTTTGAATTACCTCCCTTGCTTTTTGAATGCATCCATAGTACCTCATTACATATCCGACAGAGGTTATAAGTCCTTGTGCCTCTATTTTCCCTGCGAGTTCTTTCGCCTTTTCCAACGAAAGATGAACGGGTTTTTCAACGAAAAAGGGTATTTTCATTTCAAGGCACATTTCTTCCTGCCCCTCGTGGGCAAAAGGGGGAACGCAGATATAACATGCGTCGGGTTTTTCCTTTTCAAGCATTTCACGGAAATCCTCGTATGCCCTTGCCCCGTATTCCCGGCTGTTGGATTCCGCTTTTTCTTTGACCAGATCGCAGAAAGCATTCAATTCAACGCCTTCAATGCCTGCAAGGTTCCTTATGTGATATCTTGATATTCCTCCACATCCTATTACTGAAATTCTCATTTGCGCTCCTTCAGGGGTTGTTTTACCCTTATCATCTTCTGCCCATTATCTTATCCATAGAGAGGGAGAGGTGGTAAATAATCGTTTCAGGATGATATTTGTAGGGCCCGTATTCAGCGGTGAGGTAACTGTCATAACCAGTTTCCTTCAAAGCCTCCGCCACACCGGGCCAGTTTACGTCTCCTTCCAGCAGGCAGCAGACACCTCCGGCGTTGCCCACGCTTGTCTTGAAATCCTTAAGGTGAATCCTTTTTATCATGGTACCGAGAATCCTTATCCACATTTCAGGAAAACCTGTCAGAAGGACGTTTCCCACGTCAAAATAAACCCTTGCATATTCAGAATTTATTTCTTCAATAAACCTTTTCATCTCAACCGGGGATAAGAGGAACTTGTTCCATACGTTTTCAATGCATATGCAGACTCCTTGTTCCTCTGCGACGGGTATGGCCCTTTTTATGGACTCAAGGCTTCTCTCGTAAGCCGTATCATAGCTCACGGGATCTTCTTCGCCGGGAAAAGGGCGTATAGCGCCCGGTACGACCAGAAGCGAGTCCGTCCCGAGATTTTTGCATATCTTCAACCCCTTTACCAGCTCCTCTTCGGCTTCTTTTCTTACATCGGGCCGGCCGCTTACCAGCATGTACCATCCTCCGAGCAAACTTGCTATTTCAAGGCCACTGGCCAGAACCTCGTCCCTCACCCTTTTTACCTCGTCTTCCGTGCTGTCTATGTTTAAGGGGCTTCTCAGATTCAGCTCAACCGCCTCGAATCCCGCATCTTTTATTATTTTCAGCCCTTCATGAAAGCCCATCTTTCCCGCAACCGATATATTTATGCTCTTTTTCATCTCTTTTTCCCCTTATGTTGGTCCATGTCAATTAACTGGCTTATAATCATAATACCAAATTGATTTCATCCATATAGCTTTGTTGGCGTCGCGGAAAGTTTCGTCGACATACGTGAGCATGCTTCCTGCCGTCGTGTCACATGCCAACTCGAGTTGTTATTACTATAATTTTAGTTGCAAATTAGGATAAGAGGCTTTTGGGCCCTTTATGAGTCGTGACATCAACTCGCCAAAAATCCCATGGGACTATTATATGGAATATGGGATCTGACGTCAAATCCGGTTTCACGGGCGGCCTTTGCAGATTGTCGGCCCGCGGACACAGGCTGGCCCCGGCGGGCAAACAAGCAAAGGAAACGGGATTTGAGACAAATGACGGCAGGACCCCGTCTTCCCGGCTGCCCATGAGAAGAATCACGGTTTGGATATAATCTCCCTGATCATTCCGACAGCCTTCGACACTCCCTGCCTGGCAGGGAGTGAAATCTCATGGGAAAAGGAGATCCTTTCCGGCTGTATGCCCAGGATAAGACATTCGGCTCCCGTTTCTCTCCTTATGTGTTCGATTATCAGGGGAAGAGAAAAGGTGTGAGTCGAAGAAGTATTCTCCACAAGTGAAGCCGCATCCAGGAACCTGGCGTCTCCCGGACGCCCCCCGAAATCAACAGCATCAATTATGATAACCCTGCCCGGCTTCATTTTCGATATAACCCCCAGGTAATTTTCGATTGCGTTCCCGGCATCTATGACACTGACATTTCCGTCAAGTCTTTCCTTCTTAAGCATTTCCACGACCTCGCAACCCGCGCCGTCGTCACCCTTCATCCTGTCGCCCATGCCTGCCACGACAATCCGGGGACTCTTTTTCTTATCCATGCCGCGGGCAAGGAAATCCATCCAGCCGTTCATTCCTTCTCCCGTCCTTGCCGAGAGAAGAATTAAATCTATGCCGGAAGCCGATTCAAACAGATATTCCCTGAAACGTTCGATCTTAAAACCGGTGAATTCCAGCAGGTCCGACTTGTTAAGTATGCACAGGGACGATATCCTGAACATGAGGGGATACTTGAGGGGTTTCTCTTCGCCTTCCGGAACGCTCGAGACAATCACGCTGACATCTTCGCCGAGCCTGAACTCTGCCGGGCAGACAAGGTTGCCCACATTTTCAATGAAAAGAATGTCCATTTTGTCCGGGCCGAGCATTTCCATCCCCTTTCTCACCATGTTGGCATCCATGTGGCATGCGCCCCCCGTGTTAACCTGTACCACGGGAATCCCCAGCACGGCCAGTCTCTCTCCGTCAAGGCTGCCGTTTATGTCCCCTTCTATCACTGCCGTGCGGATCCCCTTGTCCAAAAGGGCCCTTACACTTCTTTCAAGAAGCGTTGTCTTGCCGGAACCGGGAGAACCCATGACATTGACGCAGAAAACACCCCTTTCTTTCAGGACCTGCATGTTAGCCCGGGCCACTGAGTCGTTTTCTTCAAAGATGCTTGCGCCCACCTGTATCGTTCTGACCTTCTTCATTTATTTCAACCTCCACGCTATCAAGCAAAAACTCCCTTGAAACGGGATCCCCGCTTCTCGACACCAGGATCCTGGCCCGGGAGTAAACCTGGTTGCCCCTGCACATAACAGAGAAGGCAAAATTAAGGCTCTCCTCATTAATGCAGCTATATGGGTTTATGGTAATATTTATTGCCAGAAAGGAAGTAATATACTTTTTTTTCTTCCTTGTATCCTCGAGAATCGACATGAGGCAGGAGACAAGAGACATTTCATGCACGTTGGGTTTCCTCCCGGGTAATCAGTAAATCTCAATGTGTTTTCGTCAAACCTGTTGCCAAAGCTTTATTCGCATAAATCACGATCCATTCCAACTAATCCATAAAGTTTACCCTTCGCAATCCCGTTGCAGAAAGGTTTATCCGCCGTAACTTCGGCATAGGAGGGTTTACCCGCCGTAACCTTGATATAAGAGGGGATCCGGCGCCGTTTTTTCTTTCATGCCATCAGAGAAAAAACGTCATATGTCTTTTTTGGCTCCGTCCTGCTTCTGCCACACTTTTATCCCCGAAGAGCGTGCCGCCCGGGCAAGGGCATGGGCGGCTGTCGGCGAATTCAGAAAGAGAAAGACCATGCATACCGCCGCCTTGACGCCGGTTCCCGACACTCCCGTCATGACTATTGCAGCCAGCAGGATGCTGCCTGTCCCCAGGGTAACGCACTTGGTGGCCGCCTGGAGACGGCAATAGACATCCGGCATCCTGACAAGCCCCACGCAGCCCAGGAACGTGAAGCACAGTCCAACCGACAAGAGCACCTGCCCGATAAGGTCATTCATCCAGGTTCCTCCCTTCGAGAAATTTTGCAAGGGTTATGGTGCTGACAAAACCGAGAATAGACCAGGCTATAGCTATATTCATGTAGTATTCAAACCCCGTGTGGAGGGCCAGGAGAACGCAGAAGATAAGAACGATAATGCCCAGTATGTCTATCCCGACCATCCTGTCGGCAGCCCGCGGCCCCCTGAAAATCCTGTATACGCACAATGCCACGCAGATGGCAAGGAAGAAGAAAACCTTTATCATTCAAATACCTCCTTGAGAATGCTCTGAAGCCTGCCGCATATACATTCCTCCGCTTTTGCCGGGTCCAGGGTCTCAACATAAATCCAGTGGATGACCAGCGTATCTTCAGTGATATCCATGGTGAAAGTGCCCGGGGCAAGAGTTATGGAATTCGCCAGGATAATCCTGCCGAGAGGAGATTTAAGGCGCAGGGGGATAACCACGATACCAGGGTTTATCGGAAGCCCCGGGCTGATAATCCTGTACGCCATGATAAAATTTGCCTTTGCCATCTGAACAACAAAAACCCCCAGGAACCTGGCAAAGGCAAAATATCTTCCAGGCTGGAAGGTGTGCTCGGGATGGTATGGGAACTCTCTTCCAAAAAGGGCCGTGATGATAAGAGAAACAACCGCCCCCGTGAAGAAATTGGCGGGCTCCATGTTCCATGTCAGCATGATCCATATCAGGTATATGACAATAAAAACGATGGTATATTTCATTCCATTCACCTGTTCCCCTTTAAAAACCGGCGATTATTCCGCAATGACTGAAACTGAAAGATCCCTGTACGAAAAATCCTTCATCACCCTCACCGCCCCGTCAAGAATAATGCTTCTCACGGGAGGAAGAAGGAGAAGTCCTGTAAGAAGGACAACCGCCCCGAGCGCGAACATGGGAGCAAGCATCGAAACGGGTACTTCCCTTTTCTCCTTTTTTCCCTCTGTTCTGCTGTAGTAAGCCGTCCTTAAAAGTCTGAGAAAATAACTGAGGGTCAGAACCGCAACCAGGATGCACAGCAGCGCAATGCCTGTGTATCCCGCCCCCACGGCGGCAAGAATGATGATTAGCTTGCTCCAGAAATTGCCCAGTGGAGGAACGCCCGCTATGCCGAACATGCCCAGGTTTGACACCAGGGTTGTAAAGGGCATCCTGTCATTGATACCCCTGAGATCTTCTGATTCCGACGTCCCTTCCATGTATTCTACAGCCCCTGCGCTCAGGAAGAGGAGGGATTTGGAAAATGCATGTCCTATGAAATGCATAAGGGCGCCCAGGCAGCCAAGGTATCCCCCTATCCCGATACCAATTGCGCAGTATCCCAGCTGGCTTATCGTTGAATAGGCGAACATCCTTTTTATATTCTTCTGGCCGTAAGCCATCACTCCTCCGACTACCATTGAAAGTGAACCGAGAAGAAGGAGCACCGTCTTTACCTGGGCTACATGCCCGAAGACATTCAGAGATATGCGCATCACGCAATAGAATCCTATCACCTTCACAAATATACCTGACAGGAGAGCCGAAACGGGGGCGGGAGCGGTGGAATGGGCGTCGGGCAGCCAGGAATGAAAAGGAACCAGGGCCATCTTAAGACCGAATCCTGCAATGAAAAGGGAGACGATAAACCAGAGGTGGCTCTGCGGCAGGCAGGAGACCTCCCTGGCAAAATCGGGTATGTTGAGGGTCCCTGTCAGCCCGTATATCATGGCCATGGCAAAGAGTATGAACACCGAGGAGAGAAAACCCATCACCGTATACCTGAGGGAAGCCTCCATCTCTTCCGCCCCGAGGCCGAAGGCAACGAGAACAAAGGACGCAAGGGATGCTATCTCAAAAAACACGAAGATATTCCAGATATCCATGCTTACAAGCACCCCGTTCATGCCGGCAAGCATGAGAAGTACCAGCACATAGAAATTTACCGTGCCCGTATACCTTTTCATGTATGTTGCGGAAAAGAGAAGAACCAGCAAGGAAACCAGGTTTGTCACCAGGAGGAATAAGACGGAAAGCCCGTCTGCCATCAGGGCTATGCCCATAGGATTTTCCCAGCCGCCCGCATAGGTTATCAACCTGCCTCCCGGGAATACCCGGACTGCCAGGAGAACGGAGACGGCCAGTCCGAGAATGGTAAAAAGGCAGGCGGCCAGGCACGCCTTTTCCCCGTCCCTCCTGAAAAGGAGCGGGACCAGGAAAGACGCTCCCAGATATATGACAACAGGCATGACGATAAGGTTCATCCCCTTAACCTCCTTATCTTGTCCATATCGAAAGTGGCATATTTCTCGTATAGCCTGATTGCAAGGGCGGAGAGGAAAGCCAGGAAAGCCAGGTCTATGACTATTGAAGTGAGTACCAGCGCCTGGGGGAGAGGATCCACGGCTCTCCTGTAAAACTCGGACACTTCAACCTCCCTGGTCAAAACCGGGGCCATCCCTTCCCACTTGTATCCAAGAACGATGAAAAGAAGGTTGATGGCATAACCCACTATGTTGATGCCCACGATTATCTTGATGATATTCTTCTTGGCCACGATCCCGTATAAGCCGATAAAGAAAATAAGGACAACCAGAAGGTATATTATCATTCGTCTTCCCCGCTCTGACGGTATTCCACTCCGTCCTTTGTATGTACAAGCCGGGACATGGACAGCATAGAGATAGCCAGGAAAAGGGCTGAACCTATCTTTATGCCTATCATGATATTGCAGAACACCATCGTGCCGGCGCTCCACAGGTGGAAAAGCCTTCCCTTGTCAAGGAAATTATAGAAAAAGTGGCCTCCCGCAAAACCGAGGACGGCAATGGCCAGGAAACCCGCAGCCCCGAGGCTGTCGAGCGCCTCCGCGACCCTTCGGGGAAAGATGTCAAAAACATGCTCCTTGCCGAAGGCCAGGAGAAGCAGAACAAATCCGCCTGCAAGGACAACCCCTCCGGAGAAGCCGCCCCCGGGGCTCAGGTGGCCGTAAAGAACAAGAGACGTCCCGAAAAGCATGATGAACGGGAATACCATTTTTGAAACGCCCTTGACTATTTCGCTCATGCCTTTTTCCATCAGACCCTCCCCCTGACTCTCAGAATCGAGAGCACTCCGACTATTGCCGCAAATATGACCGTGGCCTCCCCGAGAGTATCATAGCCCCT
>JAKPNC010000084.1 GCA_029548585.1 bacterium
GGCCATTCCAACGAACCGTAAAGTTTCCCGCCGAATCTTCAGCGCAGGAGGATTTACCCCAGTAACTTGATGTAGGAGGTTGGCTTCAGGATTTCAGGACACACAGTCATAATTTTTTTTTGCCTTTGTGAATTTCTTATGGAATAAACAAAAATTGACACACATTCAGCCAGGTTGTAATATTATAGTCATGGAGACAAAAAAAATACTTGCGATTGATCTCGGAGCTGAAAGCGGAAGGGGCGTTATCGGACAGTTTACCGGAGACAGGATATCCATAAAAGAGATATACAGGTTCCCGTCACACTGCGTAAAGGTGCATGACCACATCTACTGGGATGCCCTTGCCATCTTTTCTGAAATAAAGAAGATGATCTCCCTTGCCGTCAACGAGGGAAGCATTGAAGGAATAGGAATAACCACCTGGGGGGTTGATTTCGCCCTTTTCGGCGAAAACGGGCTTCTCCTGTCAAACCCTTTTCACTACAGGGATAGCCGTACCCAGGGGGTCCCTGACGAAGTTTTCAAGATCGTTCCCAGAGAGAGGATTTACCAGAAGACGGGCATCCAATGCCTTCCCATAGCCTCTCTTTTCCAGCTCTATGCCACGAAAAAGGAGTTTCCTTATCTTTTTGACGACGCGGTAAAGCTTCTTTTCATGCCGGATATTTTCAATTATTTCCTGACGGGAGAACAGGTATCCGAGTACACAATTTCAACCACTTCGGCAATGTACAATTCAAACGGACACGGGCAAATGAGGGCTCCGAGGGGCAACTGGAATTACGATATTGCAGAAGAACTCGGATTGCCTTCCAGGTCACTGGCGGAAGTGATTTCACCGGGGACTTTCATATCAAACGTGCTTCCCGGCATAAAAGATGAGACCGGCTGCGGCAATATACCGGTTTATGCCGTGTGCTGCCATGACACGGCTTCTGCCGTGGCCGGTGTTCCCGCGGGGGAAGGTGTCTGGGCATACATATCCTCCGGGACATGGTCCCTTTTGGGAGTTGAAACGGAGAACCCCATAATAAACGAAAAGAGTTCAAGATATAACTTTTCAAATGAAGGGGGATACGGCGGGACGATAAGGTTTCTTAAGAATATAATGGGGCTCTGGATATGGCAGGAGTGCAGGAGGCAGTGGGTCAGGGAAGGAATGGAGTATTCTTATCCTGATATGACGGAGATGGCCGCCACCGCTAAACCTTTTACCTCGTTCATAGACGTTAACCACGGAGACTTTCTTTTTCCCGGCGAAATGATACAGAAAATCCAGGCATTTTGCCAAAGGACAGGCCAGGCGGTACCCGAGGGTATTGCCTCTGTCACGAGGGTCATACTTGAAAGCCTTGCCATGGAATACAAGTTTGCCTTTGAGAACCTTGAAGACGCCATACAGAATAAGATAGAGGTTCTTCACATAGTGGGAGGCGGTTCCCAGAACAGGCTTCTCTCCCAGTTTGCCGCGTCTGCCACGAAGAAGACCGTCATAGCCGGTCCCGTTGAGGCGACTTCGGCAGGCAACCTGCTGGTGCAGATGATGGCAAAAAAGGAAATCGGGGACATCTCCCAGCTCAGGGCCGTTATAAAGAACTCCTTCCCGTTGTTCGTTTACCAGCCCAGGGAAACCTCTCTTTGGGACCAGCATTACGAAACCTACAAGAAACTGAAAAATGTCAGCCAGTGATTTTGATCATCTGAACGGCTCCCTGGTATCATACCTTGATTCTATCCGGGACAGAAGTCCTGCCCCGGGAGGCGGCAGCGTTGCGGCATGCGCGGCCTGTCTTGGGTGCGCCCTGGCGGGCATGGTTTTCAATTATACCATTGGAAATGAAAAATACCGGGTTCACGAAAGAGAGCTTTCATCTTTAAGAGAGAGAAACGACGGGATAATGGAGATCCTCAAGGGTTATATTGACGAGGACTGCAGGGTGTATAAGGCCATAAGAAAGTATTCCCGCAAGGATCCGGGCGCCGCGGAAAGGTTTTTGAAAAGGTCTGCGGAGATCCAGCTTGACATATGCCAAAAAGCCCTTGATATACTTTCTTTTGCGATGATTTTGCTGGAAAAAGGAAACCCGAACCTCATGTCTGATGCGGCGATGTCGGCCCAGGTTGCTCTCTCCGCCTTCAGGAGCGCCAGAATCAACATGATGATAAACCTTGAGCATATCAATGATACCGCCTTCTGCGATGAGATTATCACGAAAATGAAGGGGTGGGAGGATGATGCGGAGGCAAAAAGCCGGCAGGCATACCTCCGTTTTATGGAGGGATTGAAAAAAAATGGTTAATACGAAAATAATTGACGGAAAAGCCATTGCCGAAAGGATCAGGAATGAGATCAGGGATGAAATGGACCGGTTGCCTGCCTCCATCAAGCCACTGAAGCTTGTTGCCGTTCAGGCCGGGGATGATTCCGCGAGCTCAATATATACCCGTCAGCAGGAAAAGCTGTGCGAGAAAAACGGGATTATGTACGAACTGAAAAAGTTCGGGCCTGACATTTCCGCCGAACGTCTTGCAGGAGAGATAGAAAAGCTTAACCTGGATGACGGGGTTACCGCCGTTATTCTCCAGATGCCCCTTCCTGCCGGCATGGATCCTCTTGCTCTTCAGTCTGCAATCAATCCCCTCAAGGATGCCGAGGGAGTCCATCCCGCCAACATGGGCCGGGTTATTTACGGGAAACCCTGTCTTGCACCGTGCACGGTCCTTGCGGTAATGGAGATAATCTATTCCACGGGCGTTGCTCTTGAAGGCAGGGAGGTTGTCGTTGTGGGACACAGCGGGATAGTGGGGAAGCCGGCTGCTCTCCTGCTCCTCGACAGGCTTGCCACGGTCACCGTCTGCCATGTGGGGACAAGCATGGCGGGCATGCTTGAAAGCCACGTCAGGAGGGCCGATATTCTTGTCGTGGCTGCCGGGAAGGCCGGGCTGGTTCCCGGAGACTGGGTAAAGGAAGGCGCCGTCGTTGTTGATGTAGGCATCAACAGGCAGGGAGACAGGATAGTTGGCGACGTCGGGTTTGAAACCGCTTCAAAAAGGGCCGCTTACATAACACCCGTGCCTGGCGGCGTGGGACCGGTGACTACGGCAATGCTTCTGAAGAATGTCGTCGAGGCTGCAAAGTGGAAGATAAAAGTCTGATCGATTATACAAAATACCAGCTTAAACCCGGGAAGGAAATAGTGCGCCTGCTTGCCGGGATAGAATCGATCCAGGTAATAATTTGCGAGAAGTGTTACTCGA
>JAKPNC010000088.1 GCA_029548585.1 bacterium
AGGTTTTCCCTTGGGGCGCCAGCTGTTTTTGGCAAAAGATTCTTTTATTACGTGCAGCAGGTCAAGGGACCTTTCATCTCCCGTAAGGCAATAGTCAAGGAGCCAGTGTCCTATGTCTCCGGCATCGATTACATACGTCCACGATTTTTCCCCCCAGAAGAGAGGCATTTTGCTCGCCAATCCGCTTGCAGGGTTTGTAGAGATGAATGCGCCTCTTGCTTTGCCCGGCGCGTCGGTATGCACCAGGTACCAGTCTCCCGTAAACCTGCTGAACTTATGCCCCCAGTTGTAATACCTGCGTTCACCGCTGCGGGCGTATAAACGCCAGGGTTCCCGCCTTACCCCGTATTCCCTCAAGGTTGAAATAACCTGCATGATTGCCATGGCCTTGTTTTTTCCGGAATCATAGCTCCTGTCGGGGTAACAGCCCCAGGCCATGTAACCGTTCATGGGAAAGGCATAGAGAGGTATGACAAACCTGTCCCAGAAATCCGACAGGAGAGATTCTTCTTCAGGGAACTGTTTTTCATACTTCTGAAGCATAGGGAAACCCATGGCTTCGGTCCTGCAAAGCCTGGCCGTATCGGCAAGAAGAAGCGGAGGATTCGAAGCTCTTTGTGCCATTTTTTTGACTACATCCTCCCTGTACCCGCCTGCCTGGGGGATAAACCAGATGTCATGGGTTCTCGCCGCGCCCTGGGCGTTGCTTTTGACATTATCAAGATCTTTGTCGGAAGGATTTTTCAGAATGATTCCCGCCCAGCTCTTCATGTAATCTTTTGCTATTGTCTTTGCCCTGAAATCAAGCTCTTTGCCGCTTCTGCCGGACCATAAGACCGCGCGTGCTCCCTGCGGTCCGAACGAAATCTCCTTGGGGAACCTCTCCGCAAGCCAGGGCATGGCAATGGTGATACCGTGATTCCCATAATTTCCGTGAGCCCAGTCGTCTGCGGTCTCTGCATTTTCCACGGGAGCGTCTTTCCCTTTATCAGATATGCCCACCGTTGCTTTATATGTTCTCTCGAGAAAATGAGGGTAATCTTCCTGTACCATATAAACTTCCCTGCCATTGGTTTCCACCCGTTTCACCCTATGATTGTCTTGAGATCCAAGGGCGCAATATACATCCCGGGGCGCTTCGGGGGTTTTGAATTCCATGCCGTAATCCCTGAACCACACCTCGTTGGTATCCCGGGTGAAAATAATCGAATGTGTTATCCTGATTGAGGGCGTACCCGCGGCAAAGTAGAACCACGCTTCCGCTCTGGCAAGCTTTTCTCCGCCGTCAGTGACATAGTAACCCGAACGTTTAAGGACAATCCTTCCCGGTCCCTCTTTTGCAAAACTATTCTCAACCTCCGCGGACTGACCTGCAACCCTTGCCGTCCTGCCTTTCTGGTCAACGAGGTACATGCCGTTTCCCGAGTTTCTGAGAAGTTCGATCCTGTTTCCGCCATTACCCAGCCAGGCCTCTTGTGGCATAAGCTTGTCGGTCTCGAACCTGTATACGGCGGCGCCCGTATCTATGCTGAAACCTCCGTCCGGGGCACGGGATATCTTTATGGGATTGGTATGCCCTTTCCGTACGATGCCTTTGCCGTATTCCACCTTGTATTCCGCCTGCGGGTTTCCCGTGAAACCAGCCAGCGCCCACCTGACGCTTCCGTCCTGCCACCTTGTGGCAACGTCCACCTGGCAGGCAACCTCCCTGCTTCCTTTCATTATCTTTATGGCGGACGGGTCCCGGAGCTCTCCCTTTGAGAAAGGAAGGCTTGCAATCATGGGCCAGTCTCCGTCAAAGGATGTTGAATCGTTTATCTTGAGATTAAACTCTTCAGCCCCCAAAAAATTGAATAGAAACAGAATCGTTACAAGGAATGAGATATGTATTTTATTCATTGGTCTCCTTTAATTTGTTCTTAACATTCTACATCTTCCAAAATGCAGTGTCAATCCATAAAAGTATAAATTTGGATACAATAAAAGAAATTTTGAGTTCGTTGAAATGACATCTTTCCCCTCCGCCCTTGCAATAGCCCGAAGAAGTATAAGTGAGGAGGGCAGAGGGGTAAATTCGGCAGCCGATTCCTTCACAATTCGCTGGAGCGAGTGCTTCCCATGTATCCCCTTCAACCATTAGAGGAGAGGACTTTTATCCACTCCTTTCCTCTTGAGGGAAGAGGTAAGTAAGGGGTAGGAGAAAAGAGTCAAACACTGAGCAAAGATATCTCAGGGTGACAAAAAAGGTGGGAGAAGAATAAAAAGCGAGGATTTTCAAGTTTTATGCAATGGAAACGCTTGCAGGTATCATTCCGGCCAGCCTTTTTTTTCCCCCCGTAATGGGTTATAATAATTCAAGTTGCGCAAGTGCGTTTACTGGAAGGATTGCCCGGGCTTTTTTCACAACGGCTCAATTATCGCCATATTACTTCAGCAAGTCTTGCATTTATGCACTGACTTTAGGTATGATGAATCATTTCCACAAGAAGATTCAAAATGAGAAAAAGAGCTTTCCTCATAGGAATACTTTTTGCCGCGGCCATAGGCATGCTGGATCCTTATCTCATGCTCAAGGGCCTTTCCGGCAGGTTCTGCTGGGAATACTGGGCTCCCGCCGCCATATTCGGACTTTTTGCCATACTTCTCCTATCCTCTCTCCACAGGATCTTTGAACTCAGAACCCCGGAACTGCTTCTTATTTTCATCATGGCCTCCACGGCTTCCGTACTTCCCAGCATGGGTTTCATGGCATCATTCATACCCGTGGTCTCCGGGTTGAAATATTTTGCGACATCAGCAAACCAATGGCAGGAGTATATCATAGACAGGGCATTCCCCCTTCTCATGGTCCAGGATGAGAAGGCGGTGGAATACTTTTACGAAGGACTTCCCCCGGGAGCTTCCGTGCCTTACGAAGCCTGGCTGGCTCCCATGGGATTCGTCCTCCTTTTCGTCCTGGTTTTTGCCTTCCTGAGCATTTGCGTCATGGTTCTCTTCCGCAAACAGTGGATAGAAAAGGAGAAGCTCATCTACCCTCTTACCATACTGCCCCTCGAGATGGTAAAAAAGAAGAACGGCAGCCGCGTGCCCGCGCTTTTCAAAAACAAGCTTTTCTGGCTCGCCTTCTCCCTCGCCTTTCTTTACTACCTGGCGAACTGGATCTCTTCCGCCTCTACCGGAACAGTGATGATCCGCCTCACGGGCAGGATCGTCCTCATGAGAAAGGCCGTAACCATGAGCTTGAGGCCCCATCTGCCCATAATAGGTTTTGCTTACCTGATTCCAAGGAGCGTTTCTCTCTCCCTGTGGCTTTTTTACGTTCTTTTCAGCTTGCAGACAGGAATTTTCAGCTCAAGCGGTTTCATGCTTCCCGGTTCAAACGAGCATTTCTGCGGCAGGTCTGCAGCCACCACCTTCGAAGGGGGAGGCGCCATGCTCGTTCTTGCCGTTGTCCTCGTATGGCGGGCGCGAAAACACCTGCGGGACTGTTTTCTTAAGGCCTTTACCGGGGCTTCGGCCATTGACGATTCCGGAGAGATGCTTTCCTACAGGACGGCTGTCATAGGGGCTGCGGTTTCTTTTGCCGGCATGGTTTGCTTCCTCAGGGCTTTTGGCATGCCGTGGATATCGTCTTTCCTCTTCATTTTCTTCGTTATGATTGTTTTCCTGGGGCTTACCCGCATAGTCTGCCAGGTAGGGCTTCCGGCGGCCCAGGCCCAGTGTACGCCTCCGGCATACGCCGCCCATCTCCTGCCGCCCGGCCTTGTCACACCCGGCGGGTACGTGGCCATGGGACTTCAGTACAGCTGGGCTGGGGATATTCGCACTTCCATAATGGCAACAACCGGCCATTCCCTCAGGATACAGGAAGAAGCCCGCATACCCAGGAGAATCCTCTTTGCCGGAATCCTTTCCGCCATAGTGATCTCCTACGTTGCGGCTGCATGGGTATATATAAGCACTGCTTACGGCATGGGTGCGCTGAATATTTCCACCAGCGGCGGAGGCGGAGCCGGCCCGTGGTTTTTTGGAGGTTCCATGGCCAGGGTCATATCAAATTTCATCATTCCAAAAATAACAAATCCCATGACCCGGGAGATCATCGTCTCCCGCTACGTATTTACAGGAATAGGGGCGGTTGTAATGTCGGTTCTCATTTTTCTCCATTCAAGGTTTCTCTGGTGGCCGATTCATTTCATAGGCTTTCCCATCGCCGAATCCCAGCCCCTTCAGTACTGGTGGTTTGCAATTTTCCTGGCCTGGCTTATAAAGGGCGTCATCCTCAAGTTCGGCGGACACAACGTTTACAACAAGAGCGTCCCCTTCTTCCTTGGGCTTATACTTGGGGATATCAGCTGGATGGTCATGGAAAACGTTCTCAACTTTCTCTTCGACAAGGCCGTGTATGTGGGCGGATAGACAAGAACGGCAATCACATCACAGTCTAATCATCGAAAATTGCTTCAATGTTTGCGGGAGGAATATCGGCAAGCACGGCTTCATGGCTTGGAGAGATAATACAGCCGGTAGGAAAAACACTTTTTAGTTCTCTTACTTTTGCACGTACTTCTGAGGGAGTTCCCCTCACAAGAAGGTTCTGGGCGTCCACTCCCCCGCAAAAAGAAACCCTGCCGCCGAAAAGAGCCTTGAGGTTGCGCGGCTCCATTCCCGAGGCAAGCGCCTGTATGGGATGAATGACATCCGTTCCAATATTAATAAGATCGTCAATCACGTCCACGATAGAACCGCACGAATGGTGGATGACCTTCAGCCCGTAGGATTTTGCCTGACTTATCAGCTTTTTTGTTCCCGGGAAAACAAACCTTCTTAAAAGTTCCGGAGAAATCATCAGCCCTGTCTGGCTGCCAAAGTCGTTTCCTATGAGAACAGCGTCAAGTTTCCCTTTTCCAGCCTGGTAAAAAATATCGCCGGCTTTCAGGTAAAAATCGATTATCCTGTCTATTACGGCATTGAACAGTTCAGGCTCAGATATCATTTTTACCAGCGCGGTTTCCATCCCAAAAGCCGCGCAGGCGTCCTGAAAATGAGCCGCCCACATTATTCCCAGGACAGCCGCGTCCGCAGGAGCTTTTTCTATTGCCTGGCGGCAAATTGCAACGGACATGCAGGCGGCAGGATCCGGCCAGTTAAATTCTTCTACTGAAGCAGGATCGGACATCTCCATGAAAAACCCCGGAGCAGTCAATGTTCTTTTCCCATAATCTGATGACCCGCCTTTTACTGCAAAGTCAAAAGCACACGCTATATGGTTTGACGGGGGATTATCGTAAGGAACGTTTACGGGATATATATCGTCGTTAAGTTTTCTTTTCAGCCCGGCAATATCTTTTACTCCGAAATATTCCAGAAGTCCTTTTTCAGCTTCATAGGCGGGCAGTCCCAGCCATGAAGCCGGCCTGTCAACCTTTTCCCTGTTGACAGTAGCAAAAAATCTTTCCTTGTGATCCATTTTCTTACCTGATTCCCCTTGCCTGGAATGGCTCATATACCCGGTTTTCTCTTGCTGCACGGGGCACCGGTTCACTTGTATCAACTTCTATCTTCTTCAACATCTTTTCCCCGTGCGCACAGCCATTGCGCGATATTGCAGAAAACGGTTTCCTTCGTATTAATTTCCATATCCCGGGCAAGGTTCAGATAAGCATTTTTTGTGATGCCTGTTACAAGCCTCCCATGTCAAACGGAACCTTGTCCGGCTCCTGCGGGGAAGCGCCGTTTATTTT
Organism: bacterium; assembly: GCA_029548585.1. Lineage (GTDB taxonomy): Bacteria > Ratteibacteria > UBA8468 > B48-G9 > JAFGKM01 > JALNXB01. The sequence continues at coordinate 5,745 of JAKPNC010000088.1, forward strand.
TTTCTCTTCCGTTCTTGATTATAATGTTCTTTTAAGGAAAGGCTTCTCTTTACAGGCTAACGACTTTGTTTTCCGCATTAGAGGTACGTATTGCGTCCAGGACTCGGGAAAGTTCAAGTGCATCCTCAGGGGTAACGGGGAACTCTTTCTCTCCTTTCAGCGCGGCCGCTATTTCCCGGTAAATTACGTATGCGTCGCCATACAGGTCAGCGCTGAGGGTTTCCACGGTGGTTTTGTTATCCTGCGCCACGGTTTTTGACATTCGGGCAGATTCAACGGGACGCGGGGGCACGTTTGTTATCATCGTGAGTTTTGTGCCCTCTACGGTTATGGTTCCCCTGTCTCCCTGGAGCATCCAGGAGGGCATATCAGTCAGGGAAATGGTAAACTCGGCATGGACTATAGTGCCGTTGTCCATGGTTATCATCGCGATAAATACGTCCTCGGTGTCCCCGGGGTTTATCGTCTGCCGGAGTTGTCCGAAGACGCTTTTGACCTTGCCGCCGGCCAGCAGGACAGGCGGTTCTACTATGTGAGGTCCCCAGTTTAACAGATATCCTCCCGCAAATCTCTTCTCAGTCTGCCAGTCGCACCGTGTACTGAAGGTAGATACGGCTCTGCGGATGATAAAAACGTTGCCTATGGCTTTTGCATTCTTCAGTTCTTTCAGCCTTCTCAGGTCGGAACCCCATCTTGCCGGCAGCCACGGCAGGAGTTTCTTCCCGGATTTTTTTTCTGCCGCTATCATCCGTTCAGCTTCGACGCTGTTTGCCGCCCAAGGCTTGGTAACAAGTACGTTTACGCCGGCATTCAGGCAGTCGCAGGCCATTTTACAGTGCTGGTCGCTTCGGGTTATAACGCAGACCAGGTCGAGCCGTTCCTTTTCAAGCATTTCCTGATAGTTCTCATAGACCGGACATCCGAACCTTTCGGATGCCAGTGTGCGCCTCTGCGGGTCTATATCGCAGACGGCGGCCATTTCAAACTGTTCAAGTTTTTCTATTGGCCCGGCGTGTAGTGAGCCCCCGCTTCGCCCGTATCCCAGTACAGCAGTCTTTATCTTCTTCATTTTCCTCTCGCGTGTCATCAAAAAAGAGACTCATTTCCTTCATTCGAAGAGGTTATCATGTCTGTTTGCAGATTGTCAAATGCACTGATTTTCCTTTAGACGAAGAATATTTTTACTTATTTCCACTCATCTTATATAATTGATACAAACATATCGAGTTGCATTAAAGTTACCGTTATTGCCAGGCATCTCAGCCGGAGACCCTCTGTATTAAAACGAGGCACTTGAGCGAAGAGCGGAAATGAGATCACTCGTTGGTCCTTTATGCTCGTGTGTTATAAGCATTAAACCTGGAGATATGGATGGAATTGAAAAAATACGCCTTCAAGCCGGCTTATATCCTCTTTTCTTTAGCCTGCATAACGTCTTTTGCCATTTTGGGGAAAGCTGAAACCGTAAGTATTTCCAATATCCCTGATCAGTATACCGTAAACAACGGAATCCTTTTTTACTCGGGGGATTTCGGACAGGTAAACCGGGGGACCCTTTTTCCAGGGCAGACCATCCGGGTTGCCAGCGCGGCTGACGCAGGAAACGTTCTTGTCAGGAAGGTGACCCTCTCTGCCTCTCTCCACACTGTTTCGTGCACGGCGGAATCCTCCCGTTTGGGCTCGGTCTATTCGGCTGCCGCCGGCCCGCTGAGATTGGAAACAAGCATATTTAAAAAACGTCTTCCTCCTCTCGGCCCCGCGCTCGATTATCTCCGGGATGCGGATTCAAGGCTTGAAACCCTTAAGAAAAACATATCGGGAGACGTAAGGCAGTCCCCTGAGAAAAAAAAGGAGTTTGAATCTCTCCTTTTGAAGAGAAACAGTGCATTATCATACATCGAATCCGGTTTCTCCGATATCCATATTTCCCTCGACCTGTCATCCTTTCCGGAAATGAAAAAGGAAGGAGGCAAAATTGATGTCACTCTCGGCATCGAGTTCGAAAAAGAGGACGGCCACAGGGAAGAATCCTCCTTTACCTTTTCCGTAGGCCGCATTTCCAGGCCCAGGTACAGGCCTGAATGATCCCCTTTCACGCCCGGCTTAAAACCTCCCCAGTTCTCTCTCCCTGCAACCCCATCTACACATAGAGCTCTCCGCCTGAAAAGTGGTAGGGATACATGTTCATGGTATACTGTTGAAGACAGCAGATTGATAACGCCAGCGTGGACATTTGAACGCAACAGCCTGATGAGGTTCGGGGAATAGTTCTTCTTTGAGGGTAACAGTTTACACAGGGCGGCAACAAGAAAAATACTCTTGTGAAAAAAATCTTCAGCATCTTTCTCCTGATATTGGCAAATCTGTTTTGGGCTGGAACAAATTCCAGGATTTGGGCAGGGGAACAGTGGACTGCCGACCCTGAAACAGGATGCCAGATAGCCTGGTTTTCGGACATTTCCACTCTCGTATGGGCAAGCTGGACGGGCCCGGTTGTGAACGGCAAAGCCCAGGGGCAGGGAGCTCTTACCCTTGTCGTCCGGGATAAGAGCGGAAAAGAAAAGAAGGGAGAGGCCGAAGCAGGTATGAAGGAAGGCAAACTCGACGGCATTGTCAGCATTAAATGGTCCGACGGAGAATCCTATGACGGTTCGTATAAAGCGGGACTCAAGGAAGGAAAAGGATTCTACAAGGGAGCAAACGGAATTACTTACTATGGAGACTGGGAACGGGACCAGCCCTCGGGAGTTGGCGTTATGCAATGGCCCGGAGGAATCGCCTACAGGGGGGAGCTGAGAAACGGCGTTCGTGAAGGCAAGGGCGTAATGATATGGGGCGACGGACGGGTTTCCGACGGACAGTGGAAGGATAACAAATTTCTTGAAACCGAAAAACAGTATACCGGAAGTTCTTATCTGAGACTGACCTATACTCCGGGAGTTACTACCGCGATTCGCGAAAACACCCAGAGAGTCGCAAACATCCTTACAGAGCTTTTCATAAAATATAAATTAACTCTCGATGAACCGATAACGGTTATAGTAACCTCAAGTATGCAGAGTTATATCAAATCCATAGCCTCAATATCGAACGTCAGTGAAGATATGGTCGCAAAGCAGGCTGGAGACAGCCTTGGCGTAAGCCTTCCCGACCAAAGAACCATCATCGTGCGGGGTGGAAACTTCAGCCAGGTAACAGGCATCAGGGAACTTCACGATGTTATTGCACACGAGTCTTTTCACCAGATTATAAAAAAGTTTTCAAAGGTCAGAACCGCATACTCCTGGATAGAAGAGGGTTCTGCGGAATACTTCCGCCTGACAGCCCTCGAAGAAGCGAAACTGGACAGGATAGATGCCCGGATCAGCCTGGCCGAAAGGAATATCCGCAGCTTCCCTTCTCTGCCCGATACGCGCCGGCTGGTGGATTACATGGATTTTCAGCGTCTGCGGCTGGAGGGTAATTTCCCGATATATAACATGTCTCTCGTGATGGTAAGCAGGCTGATATCAAACAGGGATTTCGGAAAAGTCATATCTTTTTACCGTCTGATAGACAGCGGGATGCCGCAGGACAAGGCTTTTCACGTAGCCTTCGGGAAACATGCATCCGTTTTCATGGATGAAATGAATGCCTGGTTCAAAGCTTCTTCAAGAAGCCGACCGCGAAATCCAAGACCTTTCAGGTGACTGCTGTAAAATAATTGTGAGCCTGTTTATAATATCCTCCGGCTCTTGCAGGGGCAATCCTTTTGGTATAAAGCATTTATCCCTCACTTTTTCTTCCTCTCCTCCTGTGAGAAAGGGTATCCTCCTATTTCTTCTTCCTCTCCTCTGGGGGAGAGGATTGAGGTGAGGGGGGGCATTAGC
>JAKPNC010000113.1 GCA_029548585.1 bacterium
TGAACCCGGTTGACCATCCGCACGGTGGAGGAGAAGGCAAGAGCAAGGGGCACCTTTCACAGACCCCGTGGGGCAAGCCCACGAAGGGATACAAAACCAGGAAAAAGAATAAACCTTCAGAAAAACTTATAGTTCAGAAAAGGAAGAAATAAGAGGAGCAATATAGAAAATGAGATCCAAGAAAAAAGGCCCTTTCATCGATCCAAAGCTTCTTAAGAAGGTAACAAAACTCAGGGACGCAGGCAAGAAGGAAACGATCAAGACCTGGTCGAGATCCTCGGTTATAATCCCCGAGTTCATAGGTTATACATTCGGGGTCCACAACGGGCGTACCTTCATCAATGTCTTTGTTTCGGAAAACATGGTAGGGCACAGGCTGGGCGAGTTTTCTCCCACTCGCACATTCAGGGGCCACGGAACGCACACAGAGAGAACAAGAGAGAAGACATAAGAAGTTTTGACTCTATCTCCGGAGGGATAAATGGAAGTTGTAGCGAGATCCAGATTTGTTAGGCAGAGTCCGAGAAAGCTGAAGATAATTTCTGACCTTCTCGTGGGAAAAGATGTAAAGGAAGCGATGGATGTTTTGAATAATCTTCCCAACAGGGGCACGGAGATTCTGGCCAAGGCTTTGAATTCCGCCGTTTCCAACGCGAAACAGAAGCCGGAATCATCCGGAAACTTCAGGGTAAAGAACGTCCTTGTGGAAGGCGGGCCTGTTCTTAAAAGGTTTAGAGCCGCAACCATGGGCAGGGCTGTAACCGTCAAAAAGAGAATGAGCCATGTAACGGTAATTATCGAAGATATACCAGCACCGGGAGCAAAATAAAATGGGACAAAAGGTTAATCCTATAGGCTTTAGATTGGGGATAGTCGAAGACTGGAGGGGAAACTGGTTCGCGGGCAAAAAGGAATTCAGGTCAATGCTTCAGGAAGATACTGAAATAAGGCAATACCTGGCAAAGAGGTTTCCCCGCGGAACCATAACCGCCATCTATATCGAGAAAATATCCGACAGGATAAGGATAAAGCTGCATGCATCGAAGCCGGGCATCGTTCTCGGCCGCAGGGGTTCAGAGATAAATAATGTCAGGGACGAGCTGTACAAGATGCTTAACAAGCAGGTTTCGATAGACGTTCTCGAGGTCAACCCGCAGGGTCAGAGCGCCCAGTTTCTGGCCGATAACATTGCGTTACAGCTTGAAAGAAGGATGCCGCACAGGCAGGTTATAAAGAAAACCATGGCCCTTGCCATGCAGTCCGGAGCAAAGGGTGTCAAGGTCAAGATAAGCGGAAGGATCGGCGGGGCTGAGATATCCCGTTCAGAGCAGTACAAGGAGGGAAAGGTTCCCCTTCACACGCTCAGGGCCAAGATAGATTACGCCATATCCACCGCTTATTCGCGTTCAGGCACCGTGGGACTGAAGGTATGGGTTTATACTGGAGACGTACTCGGAAAGGAGAATAAAGATGCCGTTGATGCCAAAAAGAATTAAGTACAGAAAAGCTCAAAGAGGCAGGACGACAGGAAAGTCGTCGAGGGGCAACATGCTTTTTTACGGTGACTATGGCCTCCAGATAATCGCTCCCGGGTGGATTACCAACACCCAGATAGAAGCGGCAAGGGTCGCCATCGTTCACCACCTTAAATCAAGAGGCAAGGTGTGGATAAGGATATTCCCGGACAAGCCCGTTTCCAAGAAACCTGCAGAAACCAGGATGGGCAAGGGCAAAGGCGATGTGTCCCACTGGGTTGCCGTAGTTCTTCCGGGAAGGATACTCTTCGAGATCGCCGGAGTTCCTGGAGATCTTTCTCTCGTTGCCCTGGAGAGGGCTTCCCACAAGATACCTTTTAAAACAAAGATAGTAAGAAGATATGCGTACAAGCCGGAATAAACAGAGACGATAAAATGAAAAAAGAAGATCTGAAGAAATGGCGGGAATCGAGCACCGAAGAGATGTCCCAGAAGGTAAGAGAGCTTGAAGAGCAGCTGTACAAGTTCAATCACCAGCTCCATATCGGGCAGCTGAAGAACTTCTCTGTCATAAAGAAGGCGAGAAGGGAGATAGGAGTCCTTAATACCCTCATGAAAGAAAAGCACCTAACAGGAGTGAAAAATGGAGTTGAAAAAAGCAAAAAGGGTTGAGAAATCTGGCAAGGTGGTCAGCGCCAAGATGGATAAGACCAGGGTGGTGATGGTCGTCAGCAGGTACAAGCATTCCTTTTACAACAAGTTTCTAAAGAAGACAAAAAAGATTATGGTCCACGATGAATCCAACATGACTCACGAGGGAGACATCGTAAAGGTCGAACAGTACAGGCCGTTGAGCAAACACAAACGGTGGATAATAAGAGAGATCGTCGAAAAAGGAGAGAGAGGTAAAAATGGTGCATCTCAGGTCGATTCTAACGGTGGCAGATAATACCGGCGCCAAAAAGGTGATGGTTATCGGTATCGTGGGCAGCTCAAGAAAGAGGTATGCCCGAATCGGAGATATCGTTACAGCGAGCGTTAAGGATGCCATCCCCGACGGCGTCGTCAAGAAGAAAGAGAAGGTGAAGGCAGTAATTGTAAGGACCGTCCAGCCTCTCAAGAGGTCCGACGGAAGTATCATAAAATTCGACCATAATTCCGTGGTGATTATTGACGCCGACAAGAATCCCAGGGGAACAAGGGTCTTCGGCCCCGTTCCCAGGGAGCTTCGGGAAAGCAATTTCACGAAGATTATTTCACTGGCGCCGGAGGTGCTCTAAATGAAATGCAAGCTTAACAAGGGTGATTTTGTCCAGGTTATAAAGGGAAAGGACAAGGGGAAAACAGGAAGGGTTATACAGGTTCTTCCCGAGGAGAGCAAGATACTTGTTGAGGGGATAAATTTTGTCAAGAGGCACTCCAAGCCCAAGGCGATAGATAAACAGGGAGGCATTGTCCACATGGAGAAGCCGCTTTCTATTTCCAACGTCATGTTCTTCTGCGGAAAATGCAGGAAACCCTCCAGGATAAACAGCAAGGTACTCAACGACGGTTTAAAAATAAGGTATTGCCAGAAATGCAATGAAAATATAGAGGTAAAATAAAATGGAGTCAAGATTAAAACAACATTACAGGGAAAGCGCAGTACCAGCCATCATGGGCAAGTTAAATTACAAGAATGCAAACCAGGTTCCCAGGCTTGTCAAGATCGTTTTGAACGTCGGAGTGGGCAAGGACAACAAGGATGCCAAGATTCTTGAGAATGCCCAGAAGGAACTCTCCCTCATAACCGGGCAGAAGCCGGTCGTGACAAGGGCTAAAAAGGCAATTTCGGGCTTCAATCTCAGGAAGGGCGACGTGTGCGGCGTTTTTGTCACTCTCAGAGGTGACAGGATGTACGAGTTTATAGATCGTTTTATTACCGTTGCGCTTCCCCGGGTGAGGGATTTCAACGGGCTTTCTCCCAAATCTACCGACGGCAGGGGCAGTTATACCATCGGTGTCAGGGAGCAGGGCATATTCCCGGAAATAGATTACAATTCCATTTACAAGGTTAAAGGTATGAACATTACCATTGTTACCAATGCCAGGAACAATGTCGAAACCCTGGCGCTGCTTAAAGAGCTCGGAATGCCTATAAGGGAGGAATAAATTGGCGCGAAAATGTTTTTTCGAG
>JAKPNC010000115.1 GCA_029548585.1 bacterium
TTGCCTGCGCCGTTTGCTCCGATTATCGAGATGAGTTCGCCCTTTTCGACATTGAAGTTTATGCCGTGGACTGCTTCTATGTCGCCGTATGAGACGGAGAGATCTCTGACCTCAAGCAGCATCGGTACTCTCTCCCTTCCCAAGATATGCTTCTATGACTGCAGGATCTGAAGATACCTGCTCCGGAGTGCCCTCTGCGAGCTTCCTTCCGTGATCCAGCACGACCACCCGGTCGGAAAGTCCCATGGCGACGCGCATGTTGTGTTCGATCAGAAGTATCGAGACCCCCTGCTCCCTTATCTTTCTTATCAGGTCCTCGATCACCTTTATCTCTTCGTGTCTCAGACCTGAGAAGCATTCGTCGAGAAGAAGGAGCGTGGGCTTGAGTGCCAAAGCCCTTGCTATTTCAAGTTTTCGCAGATTTCCAAGAGGGAGCAGACCTGCCTTTGTTGAAGCTTCCTTCTCCAGCCCGACGGTCTTAAGGATGTCATTGGCTGCTGTTATGTTGGCTTTTGTGTGCCAGAATCTGCATGAACGTGTAAAACTATTATAATTGGGCATTCCAAGCGAGACTATGACGTTTTCTTCTACAGTAAGTCCGCTGAATGGTTTGACCACCTGAATGTCCTTCCCACTCCGAGTGAGGCCATCTGATGGGCAGGCAAGCCGTCAGTCCGCTTTCCGTTAAGCCATATCTCTCCCGAGGTAGGCTTGTAGACCCCCGATATCATGTTGAAACAGGTGGTCTTGCCGGCCCCGTTAGGGCCAAGCAGCCCAAGGATCTCCTGCCTGTCTATATCAAAGCTGACATTGTCTACCGCTTTGAGTCCCCCGAAATTTATGGACAGGTCCTTTACAGAGAGGATCTTATCGGTCAACTTTTGTCCCCTCCTTTAGTTGCTGATGCCTTTCTTTTTCTGAGGTTCTTTACCGAAAGAAGATCGGAACCGCCAAGGAGCCCGCCCGGCAGGAACCTTATCATCATAAGAAGAAGTGCGGCATAGAGGAACATCCTGTAATCGACAAGCGGCCTGAAGACCTCGGGAAGGATGCCAAGCACCACTGCTCCCACAACAGGCCCCCAGAAAGTCCCTAGCCCGCCCACTACGGTTATCGAAAGAAGCGTGACCGAGAATGGGAAGGAGAAGGAATCGGCGCTGATAAACTTCATATAGTGAGCGTAAAGTATGCCTGCAAGGCCTGCCATCAGCGTTCCCAGTACGAAGGCCGAAAGTTTGGCTCTTACCGGAGATACGCCCATGCTCGATGCCGCAGTCTCCTCCTCCCTTATTGCAAAGCAGGAGAGGCCGAGCCACGATTTTGTAAAAAACAGGGATATCGCCAGCACCAGTACCAGGCAGGAAAAACAGAGCCAGAAAAAGGGCCTTGCCTTCAGGACAAAGCCGAAAAGTTCGACGTTGGGTATGCCGCCTATCCCAAGGGCGCCTCCCAATGCAGGAGTGTACTGGAAAATGGCTACAACGATGAAGTTTATCCCTATTGTGGTGATGGCAAGAAAATCT
>JAKPNC010000121.1 GCA_029548585.1 bacterium
CCCCAGAGGAGAGGAAGAAGAGATGGGAGGATACCCTATCCCCTGTGGGTAGGGGGGTGAAAGAGTGTGCTCCTCCTCACCTCAATCCGCTGTAACCTTCCTGAGAGAGAGGTTTGGCTAAAAATTACCGCTTGACATGAAGAGCCGCAACATTTAAGATTTATATAAACTTCTCAAGGAGGATAAATAATGGAATATAAAAAAACGCGCCGGAAGAATAACATGTTCCCTATGATTTTCATCACCTGCGCAGTCATGCTTTTAACCGGCTGTTTCCAGGTCAGCCAGAAAGTCTGGCTGAATCCAGACGGCTCGGGCAAGATGCGTATAGAAGCAATGCTTCCCATAATTACACTGGGACAGGAAACAAACATTGAAAAAATGACTTTGGAAATGAAAAAACAGGTTGAAGAAATCATGAACAAGTCTAAAGGGATAGACGCCTGGTCCGGAGTATCCTATTCTCTCACAGATAGCGGACAGATAAGTTTTTCCGCCACTGCATACTTCCCCGATATCTCGGGGATAGATCTTCACAACCTCCCGGTCCCCGATATATCCTTCCAGCCCGAGGGAGAAGATAAAAAAGTACTGCTCATAGATCCCGGAAAGAAAGATATTAAACCCGCCCCGGAAAAGCGGGAAGAACTTTCGGAAGAAGAGATTACCAGGAGAATAAAAGAAGAAAGAATCAAGTTCAACCAGGCAAAAAACATGATGTCAGCCATTCTCTCCGACGTACGGATTGAATCGTCTTTCAACCTTCCCGGCAGGGTAGTTTCTTCAACCAACCTGAAAAAGGAGCCTGACGGCTTTTACTCTTTTTCAATAACCGGCAAGCGCATAATCGATATAATGTCGTCCCTCATACAGGACGATTCCTGGCTAAGAAAGCAGGTAATGTCCGGAAAGGATGCCATGAATAATGAAACCTTACTCTCAGACGAGATAAACGAGAAGATGTTCGGGGAGAAGGGACCTTTGAAAGCGGTTGTATCAGGCCCCATGAAACCCTTTTTTGACTATGCCGCAGAGGTAGCAGTAACCCGGAAAAAATCACAGGCAGGAACACCCTGAAATAAAAAATGTCTTTCATGTTGACATACCCTCTTTTTTAAAGTAGAATGTAATTATTACAATTTTGTTTATTGTGCAGCCCTTTTAACCAAGGAGGAAAAAATGGAAAAATGCGAAGCAAAAGGTATGCCTCTCCTGGGAGACAGGTTTCCTGAAATGAAGGTACAGACGACAAGGGGCATGATGGATCTGCCAGGGGACTTTAAGGGCAAGTGGTTCGTCTTATTCAGCCACCCGGCAGATTTCACACCCGTCTGCACGACGGAGTTCGTTGCTTTCCAGAAAAGGTACGACAAGTTCAGAAAGCTCAACTGTGAACTCATAGGCATGAGCGTGGACCAGGTCTTCGCCCACATGAAGTGGGAAGAATGGATTAAGGATAACCTCAAGGTAGAGATTGAATTTCCCATAATCGCTGACACGGGCAAGGTAGCCGAAACCCTCGGACTCATACATCCAGGGAAAGGAACAAACACCGTAAGGGCGGTATTCATAGTGGATCCGGAAGCGAATATGCGTCTTATCCTGTATTACCCGCAGGAAATAGGCAGGAACATGGAGGAGATCCTCCGTGTGGTCGAAGCCCTGCAGACCGCCGACAAGAATAAGGTTGCAATGCCCGCAAACTGGCCGAACAATGAGCTATTCGGAAGCAACGTGATCGTTCCTCCTCCGACTGACGTCAACTCGGCAAAGGAGAGAAAGAAGAAATCTGAGAAAGGAGAATACGAGTTTGTTGACTGGTGGCTCTGTCACAAAAAGCTGAAGTGATTTTTCACAATAAATAAGAAGAACCGGTCCTTTTTTATACGGATTATTGAAACCCGGGAAGAGAAAGCAAGAAGGCGGGCAAAACCCGCCTTCTTTCTTTTTTAATACGTTTGTATCTTCTCAGGAAATTTGCTCTTTTCTCACACCGGGATGTATTGATCAGGATCTCTGTTTGAATCCTGAACAGAAACGTTCCAGGATGAGAAGCTTTTGGTAGCGGAACTTTATTTAAAAACCCCCCTCACCTCAATCCTCTCCCCCAGAGGAGAGGAAGAAGAACATGCAAGCCACGGGGGTCTTTTCCTTCTACCCTTGGGGGAGAAGGATGAAGGATGAGGGGGTTAGTTGCTTTCATGTTGCTATGATTCTGTTTTTTTGTTATGTTCTAAAAACCCCCCTCACCTCAATCCTCTCCCCCAGAGGAGAGGGTAAAAGGGTGTGATCCCCCGCCGCGCTAAAGCCGGGATACTGCATAACTGAGGGAAAAAACTTGATGGCAGGAGCAGGAAGAAGTATTGATTTGCACGAAAAAATGGGATAGAATAAGGAAAGTGTCATACAAGGTTAAAGATACTCAGAAAAGGGATTATATAAAATGGAAAAGAAAAACATGCCTGTCACGAGGGAAGAAGCGCTGAAGGTTCTCTCAGACATGAACCAGGAAGACGCCGACATGCTTCATTACCTGGAAACTGAGGCCGTCATGAGAGCGCTGGCTGAAAGGTTCGGCGAGGATGCCGACCGGTGGGCAATGCTTGGACTTCTCCACGACGTCGACTGGGCCATGACAAAGAAG
>JAKPNC010000161.1 GCA_029548585.1 bacterium
CGGGTAACCTATTGCAGATGTCAGGAGCCTTGTTTCCGTGGGCGTTTTGATGTACAGGTGGTATGTCCCCGGGCTGGCAAGGCTGTTCCTTGAGAATGCCAGCTTTGTACCGTCCGGAGAAATCGCGGCATACTTGAAGTCAAGGCTGGCTTCTCCTTCAATCATGTCGCTGAAACTGCTCCCGTCAGGATTGACGGACCATATGCCGGAATTGTTCCTGCCGTTTGAAGGGGAAGGCCTTGTGAAGACTATGGAGTCTCCCGCCCGGTTTGCAGATATGCTGGTTATGTCACCTGCGTCCTGCAGGTTGGTCGCATTCCTGGTTTTTTTCGTTTCGACATCGTAAATAACTATGTTGTCCGATGTCCCGTTTTTTACCACGTACACGATATTCTTTGAAGCAGGAAAGGCGGAATTTGCTGCCGCCAGGATACATACAATCAATAAGCACCGGGAAAATTTATGTATGTTCATATGATAGAGTATAATATAAAAAGAGGTTTTTGTCAAGTCAATGTTGCCTGTTAAACGGCACTCATAATATCTCCGAAAGCTCCGCGGAATTTCTTCACTAAAACTGGCCATTGCATCCCGGCCTTACCTTGTGAAACCCTGTCAAATCCGGGACGGAAGGTAATATCTCTCCATATCTTGACATGTGGCGGACAATGTGTTATCATGTCAAGCGTGGAGGCTTTGCAACCAGGGCGGGCCCCTGATGGCAAGGGAATATCGGTGGGCTGGATTAACTTGCGAAACGGGTCTTTTTACAAAAGGAGATGCTTGTGAAAAAGAAAGACGTTACTTCTGAATTGGCCGATATAACATGCAGGCTTGTTTCTTTCAGGACAATGGAAGACAGGCCGGAAGAGATAGATAAGGCTTATTCGTACGTGAAGGATTATCTCAAGGGCCGGGATCTGAAGGTTGCCGAATATGAGAGCAACGGTAAGAAATCCATGGTTATACACGGGGGTAGGGAGAAGAACAAAAAGAAGTTCAGGATCATCCTGCTGTGCCATATGGATGTCGTACCGGCAAAGGATAGCCTCTTTGTCCCGAGGGTTGAAGGGGGCAGGATATACGGTCGCGGAGCATACGACATGAAGGCGGGATGCGCTGTCGGCCTGATGCTTCTGAAAAACGTAAGGAAGGATGATTTCGCAGTGATATATACGTCCGACGAGGAGATAGGCGGAAAAAACGGCACCCAGTTCCTCGTGGAGAAGGGGTACAGGGCGGATTTCGTGATAGCCCTGGAATCTACAGACTGCAAGGTTGTCGCCGAGAGGAAGGGGGTTCTAAGGATCAAGGTGTCAGCCAGGGGAAAATCGGTGCACAGCTCTGTTCCGTGGGAAGGCATTAACGCCCTTGACAAGCTCATATCTGTTTACCAGGACGTGAGAAAAGGCTTCCCTGTCATTACAGGTAAGAGTTCCGAAGACGAAAAATTCCAGAAGACCCTTAACCTTGCGTTCATGAAGGGCGGGGACGTTTTCAACAAGGTTCCGGACGACGGGCTGATGTATCTCGATGTCAGGTACTCCAGGAAGGATGATCCCGACGCCATTCTTAAAGCTGTAAAAGACGCGGCGAAAAAGCACAGGTGCGAGGTTTCAGATTCCTGGCATACCCCGACTCTATACACCGACAGAAATAACATCAATCTTCGAAAGCTTGTAAGAATAGGGAAACTCGGCGTTACCAGGCGACATGGCGCTTCCGACTGCAGGTACTTTTCAAAGATAGGAATTGCCGCGGTGGACATGGGCGCCCGTGGAAGGCATCATCACGGAGACGATGAGTATCTCGAGATTTCGAGCCTCGGCAGAGTGTATGATATCCTGGAGAGGTTTTTAACCGGAAAGGAGGCCTGAAATGTCACAGGTTAAAAAGGCTGGAGAGGTCTGGAAGTGCGACATATGCGGTAACGTTGTCGAGGTCAGGGAGGCCGGGGGAGGCGAACTCGTCTGCTGCGGAGAGCCCATGGCTAAGATAAAGGGTTGAAGACTGACTGCGGGCAGGTCTTTTGAAATCAAACATGGTTTGAAGGCCGGCCGGAGATATTGAAAAAAAGAAAACGTTAATTAAAAAGGAGGCTAAATGTCTAAGTCTGTGAAAGGAACGAAAACAGAGAAGAATCTGCTGAAGGCTTTTGCCGGAGAATCCCAGGCAAGGAACAGGTATACCTACTTTGCCAGCGCGGCAAAGAAGGAAGGTTATGAACAGATAAGCCGCCTATTCATCGAGACGGCTGAAAACGAAAAGGAGCACGCAAAGGTCTTCTTCAAGTATCTTGAAGGAGGAGATGTTGAAATAACCGCGGCATATCCTGCCGGAATTATAAGCAATACTATGGAAAACCTGAGAGAAGCCGCGGCTGGAGAGAAGATGGAATGGAGCGTTCTCTACAGGGAATTTGCAGATACCGCAAAAGAAGAAGGTTTCCCCGAGATTAGCCGTTCATTTGAGCAGATAGGCAAGGTTGAAAATTTCCACGAGGCCCGTTACCTTAAATTCCTGGGCAACCTTGAAAGGGGAGAGGTTTTCAAAAAGAAGGCTCCCGTGAAGTGGCATTGCATCAACTGCGGCTACATAATTGAAGGCGCCGAAGCGCCCAAAGAGTGTCCTGCTTGCAAACATCCGCAGTCTTATTACGAAGTACTGGCTGAAAATTACTGATGTCCACGATGATCCGCGCCGGCGGATGTTCGGGACATTTGGATGAAAACGCCCGTGTCAAAGGGGCATGGAGGAGTGATATGAAGGGATTTTTGTCTTTTGGGAAAGTGGCTCTTTTTCTTATTCTGTTCGGAACCGCTTCCCTTTTTGCACAGGAAGGAATTCTAAGGATTACCAGCGTACCCGAAGGTGTTTCAATAGAGGTGGCAGGCAAGTCTGCGGGAAAGACACCCGTTCTCACGGTTCTCAAGCCGGGGAAATATGGAGTCAAGGCTACCCTTGCCGGGTATACCACGGTTAACGAAACGGTTGAGATTGTAGAGAACGAGGTTACCAGGATGAGCCTCACGATGGACAAACTCTCCTCAAAGACGGCATCCCCATGGTCCAGGGGCGCTAAAGGAAGCCTCAGGATAGTTACTGACAGGACAAGCGTGGATGTTTATATCGACGGGGAAAGGGCAGGAAGCAAGACTCCCCTGACGGTTGAGGATCTTTCTGCAGGGCTTCACCAGGTCATACTCGTTTCAGGCGATCGCGCCGATTCTTCGAGGGTTTTCATACAGAGCGGCAAGACGGCCACCTTAAATAAGTCATTCGAAGAGGATGCCAGCTCAAAAAAGAAGGGAACCTTTCTCGGAGGTCTTAAGTCAAGGCTTGATTCGAGAAGGCAGGCCCTTCCCGCCCAGGTAACCCTGCAGCTTGCAAAGGGTACCGCTCAGAAGGATTCTAATATCATACTCGGGGAAGGCGAATCCCTTTATCTTTCTTTCCAATACAGGAAGGAAGGTACGACCGAATGGGTAGCCAGGGAGCTCCTGACGGGCAACAAGGAAGAGGATACATTTACTCTCGAGAAAGGCACTTACGACATCCTTATTACTTACGCCCTCTACAAGGAACCGACAGGTCTTGTGAATATACTCCTGGGTTCCAAGAAGGAGAAGGTCAAGGAGAAGAAGGAAACCATCAAGAAGGAATTCAAGGCTGACACGGGTTATACATACGTGGTTTCTTACGATGCCAGTTCAGGGTTTGCTTTCATAATTAACGAGAAGGCCCTCGAAACCGTGTTGGATTGAAGTTGAAGCAGGAATCAGAAAAATGGCGGGGTCTCAAAAAGGTCCCGCCATTTTTATTTAAGCCCTATGGAATCTTTTATTCCGGAGATGGCATTTATCGCCGTCTCGAAGAATTCGTCCAGAGAAAGGCCGGCCTTTTCTATCTCGCCTATGATCTCCCTGCTGCATCCGGCCGCAAATCTTTTATCCTTGTATTTTTTTCTTAGCTTCGATACCTCCATCCCCGTTATTGACTTCTCCCTCATCAGGGCATAAGCGTATATGAGACCCGTTACTGTTTCGGCTGCCGCGAGAGCGAACTCAATCTTTTCTTTTCTTTCTTTTTCTGCGAGCCGTGGGATTTCGTTACATCCGTATCCGTGAGATTGTATTATCCCGATATCCTCTGCATCAAATCCCATTCCCTCAAGAATCTCCACTGCCCTGATGCAGTGACCTGCCTGCTCCTTCTTTGTCATGGCCCAGTCGACGTCGTGGAGAAGTCCAAGCATTGCCCACCGGTCGGCATCCTCGCCGAACCTTTCAGCCAGCGCTCTCATGACGGCCTCTGTCTCGAGGTAATGAAGCATGTCGGCGTCTTCCTGGTTCATGGCGGAGAGAACCTTCAGCGCTTCTTCCCTCGTGACAGGCATATTTTTCTTTTCCATTTTATATAATCCCTTTTCTGAGTATCCTTAACCTTGTATGACACTTTCCTTATTCTATCCCATTTTCTCGTGCAAATCAATACTTCTTCACTGCTCTTGCCATCAAGTTTTTACATCTGTCATAGGCATCCCGCTTTTGTTATTTTTCCAGAAAGCATTGAACCCTGGCTTTAGCGCGGCGGGGGATCACACCCTTTCACCCTCTCCTCTGGGGGAGAGGATTGAGGTGAGGGGGGGCTGTCTTCTATCCTTTTCCTCTTTACCCATAGGGG
>JAKPNC010000167.1 GCA_029548585.1 bacterium
AGAACCCAAGTTCGAAGTGAGGCGGAAGAACAGGTGCTGGAAGTGCGGAAGGCCAAGGGCTTACTACAGGAAGTTTGGCATCTGCAGGATATGTTTAAGGGAAATGGCATCAAAAGGAGAAATACCCGGAGTGAGAAAGGCCAGCTGGTAGGAGGCAAACATGACAATGACCGACACGATTGCTGACATGATAACGAGAATTAGAAACGGCAACCTTATTTCTAAACCCGACGTTCTGGTTCCTTACAGCATTCTCAAGGAGGAGATACTTAAGGTTTTGAAAGAGAGCAGTTTTATCAGGAATTACGAGGTGGTGACCGAGGGCAGAAAGAGCCTGAAGGTTGAACTGATGTACTATCCTGCAAACAAGAAGGGCATCACCGAGATAAGAAAGGTTAGTAAGCCCGGAGGCAGGGTGTACGTGAATAAGAACGAGATTCCAGTCATTAAAAACGGCAAGGGCGTTGCAGTACTGTCTACCCCGGTAGGCATCCTTAGCGACAAGAAAGCAAGGGAGCAAGGGGTGGGCGGTGAACTTCTTTTCTATGTATGGTGAGGTTAAAATGGCAAGACTAGGCAAAAGACCAGTCATGATACCGGACGGAGTAAAGATTTCAGTAGTTGACGGAAAAGTCAGGGTGGAAAGCGGAAAGGGCAAAATGGAACATGATCTCTTTCCCTTCATAGAGGTTTCCGTCGAAGGCAACAAGCTTTACGTGAAGAACAAGGTTTCGGAAAAGGAGAAGAAGCTATTCAGGAAGACGGAAGCTTTCCAGGGACTGATCCGGAAGCTTATCATCAACATGACCGTCGGACTGACCACGGGATTCGAGAAGGTGCTTGAGATGAATGGTGTTGGCTACAAGGCGGAAGCAAAGGGCAAAAAGCTTATCCTTAACGTCGGATTCTCCAACCCCGTTGAGCTCGACATCCCCGAAGGCTTATCCGTGGAGGTCCTGAAGAACACGATTCTCTTCATAAGGGGCATGGACATTGAAAAGCTGGGCAATTACGCCGCTACCATCAGGCGTATATGTCCTCCCGAACCTTACAAGGGCAAGGGTATAAGGTACAGGGGAGAATATGTGAGACACAAGGCCGGTAAAACCGGAGTAGGAGCAACCCAATGAAATTGACCAAGGATGAAAGAAGGGTAAAGAGGCACATGAGTATCAGGAAGAAGATAAGGGGAACAACCGATAGTCCCAGGATCCTGGTTTTCAAGAGCGGCAAGCATATCTATGCTTCGGTCATAGTGGACGAATCAAATTCGTCACGGATTCTTCTTACTGTTTCGAGCGTCTCCGGGGAGGTCAGGGAAAAACTTGCCGGCAAGAGCAAGGGATACAATATAGAGGGCGCAAAGGCTGTCGGGACACTCCTTGGGATAAAGGCGAAAGAGAAGGGCATAGAAAAGGTTGTTTTTGACAGAAACGGTTACATATACGCAGGACGTGTGAAGGCCCTTGCCGAGGCCGCGAGAAAAGGAGGTCTTAAATTTTAATGGAAAAGCACAAGATTGAGGACGAATCACAGGATAACCAGGTCGTAGTGGAGATACGGAGGGTTACCAAGGTTACCAAGGGCGGCAAGAACCTGAATTTCCGGGCTCTTGTCGTTGTCGGAGACAGGAGCGGAAAGGCAGGTTTCGCCACCGGCAAGGCCGCCGAAGTTCCGGAAGCCATAAGGAAAGCGATAGAGAAGGCCAGGAAGAACATGATCCACATCCCTGTAAAGGAAACAACGATACCTTTCGACGTAAGCGCCAAGTTCGGCGCTTCGCAGGTTATTCTGAAGCCTGCTTCCAAGGGACACGGAATGGTGGCCGGCAAGACCATGCGCGCATTTCTCGAGGTGGCAGGCATAAGCGATATTACGAGCAAATGCCTTGGTTCCACCAACCCGCTGAATGTCATAAGCGCCACAGTGAAAGCTTTGTCGAAACTTAGCGTTCCAAGAGAGGGAGACTTAAATGAAGTTACATGAAATTAAACCGCCTGCAGGGGCGACTCATTACAGGAAAAGGGTTGGCAGAGGAAACGCTTCAGGACACGGCGGAACCTCTACCAGGGGGCACAAGGGACACCGGTCCAGGAGCGGATTCAGCCATTCGTACAATTTTGAGGGAGGCCAGATGCCCCTCGTCAGGAGGCTGCCGAAAAGGGGTTTCACCCATCTGAAGAAAGATCCTTACGAGATTGTTAACATTTCTCAGATAAGCCAGTTGTTCAATGAAGGAGACAAGATACTTCCCGCGTCAATGCAGAAAGCCGGCCTTGTGAAGAAGGGTTCCCTGGTCAAGGTTCTCGGCTCCGGGGATGTAAAGAAAGGACTGGAAGTCAGCGCGCATATCTTTTCTGCCAAGGCTAAGGATAAGATAGAGAAGGCCGGGGGTAAGGCAGTTGTGATAGAGGTCGCCACCGTAAAGGCTGCAGGAAGAAAAAAAATTAATGGCAGGGCCTGACATGTGAAATCGTCCGGGGGCTCCAGGCGACCCGGAAAGTGCAGGAAAAATGTTCCGGCAGAAGCCGGTTAAAATAAATCAACCGTAAATTAAAGGTAAAGGTGAAGAGATGATAGAAGGTTTCAGAGACAGTTTCAAGGTACCTGATTTACGCAAGAAGATACTCTTTACGATTTTTCTCGTAACCGTTTACCGGCTGGGATGCTATGTCCCTTCCCCCGGTATAGACGGAAGGGCCCTTTCCCAGTTTTTTGCAAGTTCTCCTGAAACGCTCTTCGGGCTTGCCGATCTTTTCGCCGGTGGAGCCCTCAGCAATGCGACCATCTTTGCGCTCGGCATAATGCCATACATCAGCGTATCCATTATACTGGAGCTTCTGACCTCTGTTATACCCTATTTCGAGAACCTGAAGAAAAGCGGGGTTGAAGGCAGGAGAAAGCTTACCCAGATAACGAGGTTCGGAACCGTGGGCCTGTGCATATTCCAGGGTTTCGCAATAGCAATGTGGCTT
>JAKPNC010000177.1 GCA_029548585.1 bacterium
GTAAGTCTCTACGAGAGCGCCGAAAACCATGGCCCTCATGCTTGCCTCGGGCTGTTTGGATGCCACGGCGATGCCGGCGGCGCAGACCTTGCCCTGGTGTATGGCTGAAAAAAGTCCAGATACGGCTATGGGAAGACACGCAAGGAGTATCTGGAGTCCCTGCAGGTTGCTGATTGTTGTCACCTGCCCGCCGAGAATGCCTAGCTTCATCAGAACAAGAAACCCGGTCAGGAACCCGTAGATACCCTGGGTTCCGGGAAGGGCTACCAGAAGAAGCATTATGCCGAACTTGTCAGGTTCTTCCGAAAGAACCCCGTTGGCCGCGCTTCCCGAATATCCGATGCCTATGCTTGAACCCGTTCCGCACAAAAAGACAGCCATTACCGCGCCGCAAAGAGCATAGATTATCCCCAATTCCATTTTCATCCCTCCATTTACGAATTCTTCTCTTTTATTTTTCTTGTCAGGGCAGGCAGAATCTCGAAAACGTCCCCCACGATACCCAGGTTGGCCACCCTGAAAATAGGGGCCTCGGGATCCTTGTTTATCGCTATTATGTAGTCCGAGGTCTGCATACCGGCCAGGTGCTGTATGGCCCCTGAAATACCGCATGCAATATATATTTTGGGCTTAACCGTCTTTCCCGTCTGGCCCACCTGGTGCGGATAAGGCATCCATCCGGCATCCACGGCCGCCCTTGAAGCTCCGACAGCCCCGCCCAGGGCATCGGCCAGTTCCTTTATGAGTGCAAAGTTTTTCGGTTCCTTCATTCCCCTGCCGCCTGAAACAATGACCTCGGATTCCTGCAGGTCGACCATGTTCTCGACCTTCTGCCTTCCGCAGAACTCGACCCTGTTCTTCACGGCCGAAGGATCGAAAGGCTCGTTAACAACCTCCGCCTTTGAGTCCCGGGAAACCGGGGCTTCATCGAAAATCTTGGGCCTTATGGTCGACATCTGAGGCCTGTGGTTCCTGCATACGATCCTTGCCATGAGGTTGCCCCCGAAAGTCGGCCTCGTCTGGAGGAGAAGCCTGGTCCCGGGATCGATGTCTATCCCCGTGCAGTCTGCGGTAAGCCCCGTCCTGACCATCGCCGCCACCGAGGGGATGAAAGCCCTTCCCATCATGGTTGCCCCTGCTATCACTATGCTTGGCAAATACTTCTCAATGAGCCCTGCCATGGCCAGGGCGTAAGCCTCTTCCTGGAAATGGGCAAGGGATTCATCGTCTATTATGTAAACCTTGTCGGCGCCCCTGCTGCCGAGCTCCGCGGCAAAACCTTCGGTGCCGCTGCCTATGACCACCCCGGAAACCTCTTCCCCGAGGGATTCCTTAAGCTTGAGGGCCCCGCTGAGCATCTCAAATGCAACGGGAGTGAGCTTGCCTTCCCTGCTTTCGGCAAAGAACCATATTCCCCTGTAATGGTTAAGGTCGGTCCTGGGAGCGGCCTTCTCTTCCTTCTCGAGGGCGCCTTCGGGGCAGACCTTAACGCACAGGCCGCAGAGAGTGCAGTTTTCGTTGATGTAAAGCTTGTCATCCTTTATCTCTATGGCATCAAAGGGACATTCCTTGATACATGTCCCGCAAAGGGTACACTTGTCGTGGGATATCTTTATCATAGCCATTTAAACAACCCCCAGGTTTTTCAGTTCATTTAAAAGTATCCCGGCAAGATCTTCCGGTTCACCCTCAAATTTTTTCCCGTCCTTCTGCATCTGTTCCGTCCAAACGTCAACCACCCTCGTGGGAGAGCCTTCCTGCCCGTAGTTGCATTTTTCTCCGTCCATTTCGCAGCACCTGCACATGCTGACCACGGCTTTCTTCGCCTTGAGCATGCCCTTGAGAGAAGGTATGCGCGGCTGGTTTATCTCCTTGATTACCGTAATCAGCACGGGCGTCTTTGTCCTGACCTCTTCATAATGGTCTTCCATGAGCCTGACACAGTGGATCGAACCGGCAGAAATATCTATCACCTTGCTTACGTAGGTTATGTAAGGTATGCCAAGGTGGTATGCTATCTCGGGCCCCACCTGCCCCGTGCTGCCGTCGAGGGTTTCCCTGCCGCAAACGATAACGTCAAAATCCTTCAGTTTTCTTATGCCGCAGCTCAGGATGTAAGAGGTTGCAAGGGTATCGCTGCCGGCAAACTCCCTGTCGGTCAGAAGAAGGGTATCGTCAACCCCCATTGCCACGGCTTCCCTGAGAGCTTTTTCAGCCTGGGGAGGACCCATGGATATGGCGGTAACCTTTCCCCCGAACCTTTCCCTTATTCTCACGGCTTCTTCTATCGCATAATTGTCATAAGGGTTTATGACGCTTTCCACTCCTTCCCTGACTATCCTTTTCGTCTCGGGGTCTATCTTGACCTCGAAGGTATCAGGGACCTGTTTTACGCATACTATTATATTCATGCTTAAATCTCCCTTTCCTTTGCAGTATTATCTTCTTATTCCGCCTGCCTCTTAAAAAGGAAAAGCCGGCACAACGGCTTTTCATGCCGTCCAATACTTTTTATCCCGGCTTTTCAGCAGGCCAGCCCTTCCATGCCAGAGGCGCCGGGATTTGCCAGGCACGCAGGCCCCTATAGACTCCTGATGCCTGCCGGCCTTCATATTATATCACAAAAAGTCTTTTCCAAAAACCCGGGATGAAGGATTAAAAAAGGACGGAAACGCAAATGGCAGGCATCAAGCTAAAGGTCTACCGGGAGGATGTTGATGATGTCTCCACTGTCACCGGAAAGGATGCTCAGAATCTCGAACCTGCACGGCATATCGTGGCCGTACTGCATCATGTAATGGCCCGAAGCCTTCACGAGCCTGGCCACCTTCCTGGCGTCTACCGCTTCTTCGGGATACCCGAACCTGGCGGAGCTTCTCGTCTTGACCTCTATGAAAACTATCTCCCTGTCCTTCTCGGCAATTATGTCTATCTCTCCGGAACGGGTCCTGAAATTCCTGCAAAGTATCCTGTAGCCGCGCTTTTTGAGGAATTCGGCTCCTTTCTTTTCGCCGTCAGATCCAAGCTTCAGGCTGTCCATGGAACCTGTCAGTTCTTCTCCCTTGTGTAATACATCTTTGCCCTGGGAGCCATGCGGTTATTCTTCCTGCTCTTCATGATCTCTATCTTTACAAGGCTGGGGGAATAAAGCATGAAAGTCCTTTCAACGCCTTCTCCGTAGGAAACCTTTCTTACCGTGAACGTCTCCCTCCTGCCGCTTCCCTGCTTGCCTATGCACATGCCGTTGAATACCTGGACCCTCTCCTTCTCTCCTTCCTTGATCCTGACATGGACGGCCACGTCGTCACCCGGCCAGAAAACGGGAAACTCCTTTTCGGGTATCAGCTGTTTTTCAAGCTCGTCTATCTTCTTGCTCATCTTTTTCTCCTTTGGCCTTCTATTTTTAAAGATTTATGTGTTTTCCTGTGGCAGCCGACACATAAGCGGCCTCGAGGACCGCCATCGTGTCAAGGATTCTCCTGCCGCTTGAAACAGGCTCAGACTTCTCCATGACGCAACGCGCAAAATGTTCAAATTCGGCGCAATACGGGCTCTCCTTCATGTCACACTCTTCCGTCTTTCCGGAAGGCAGGTATATGAGCCGCCCCCTGCCGTCCGAAGAACAGGCCCCTTCCACCTGGAGGGAAAGCCCGCTTCCTGATATATCAAGGATGTTTGCCACTCCCTGTTCCCTGTAAGAACCCTGGGAGGTTGCAAGGATCCCCCCTGGAAACTCCATCATCACGTAAGAACCGTCTTCAACGCCGGAATCCTGCCCGGCCTGGATAAAGGCGCTAACCTTTAAAGGCCTGCCGAAAATGTAAACCAGCAGGTCTATGCAGTGCGAGTTGACATTCATGATCTGCCCGCCGCCTGATATCTCCCTGTTCTCACGCCATCCGTCTTCGAGCTTCCCGTCCGGTATGCTGAAAGACCACCTTGCCCGTGCGGAAGCAACCCTTCCCAGGACCCCTTTTTTCACGGCTTCGAGAGCCCTGATGTTGCACTCCTTGTACCTCAGGTGGTGGGCAACCATGAAGGTAACGCCGGCCTTGCTGCACTCTTCAACCATGAGCCGGGCTTCTTCAACGGAAAGGGCAATGGGCTTTTCGCATATGACATGCTTTCCCGCCCGGGCGGCAGCCACGACCTGCGGGCAGTGAAGCTTATTGGGCGTAGCCACGGAGATAGCATCTATGCTTTTGTCGGAAAGCATCTCCTCGTAGCTCCCGTAACACCTCGTACCGCTGCCCGCGGAATCAAACTTTCTTATCCTTTCAAAATTCTTGTCGTATATTCCCGCAAGCTCAACCAGCCTGGAAGACCTTATCCCCGGTTCCTGGAATTTTTCGGCTATCGCACCGTAACCCACCATTCCGAGTTTCAGTTTCAATCTTCCTCCCTGGTTTCCCGCCGTTCAACGTATGCCCTGTAAAGATCGGGCCTGCGTTCTTTAGTTCTCATGAGAGCCTGTTTTTTCCTCCACTCCTCTATCCTGGAATGATTCCCGGAAAGAAGGACCTCGGGAACCTTCATTCCGTTATACTCTTCCGGCCTCGTATAACAGGGCCAGTCAAGAAGCCCGCTAAAAAAACTGTCGTTTGCGGGAGATTCGCCGGGAAGGACTCCTTCAAGAAGCCTCACAACCCCTTCCACCATGACCATCGCGGGCAGTTCCCCTCCCGTAAGTGTGTAATCGCCAATTGAGATCTCTTCGTCGCATATTGAAGAAACCCTCTCGTCTATTCCTTCATAGTGGCCGCATATTATTATTAGCCCTTTTTCCCTGGAAAAGACAACCGCCTTCTCCTGGGTAAAAAGGGTTCCCTGGGGAGTGGTCAGGATCACCTTTGAACCGGCGTTCTCTTCCTTTATTTTCTTTACGGCCTCAAAGAGAGGCTCGCACTTGAAAACCATTCCCCTGCCCCCGCCGTAGGGAGCATCGTCGACCTTCCTGTGCCTGTCTTCCGGATGAACAAAATCCCTGAGGTTCCATATCCGTATGTCAACCAGGTTATTTTTTCTTGCCCTGCCAATAATACTGCTTTCCAGGGGTGCAAAGACTTCAGGAAATATGGTTACTATGTCTATCCTCATTTATCGACATTGGGAGGAACCAGGATGCCTTTCTTTTTCACGAGGCTTTTAACCGTGGCGGAAGGTATCGCTCCAACGCTGAACCAGTACTGGAGCCTGTCTTCCTTGACTTCAATCACCTTGTTTTCAGGAAGCGGATCGTAATGGCCCAGTATCTCCAGAACGTTGCCCTTTCCATCCTTCTCCTTGCTTATAGCCACTATCCTGAAAAACGGCCTGTTCCTTTTTCCCCTTCTAACCAGACGTATCGTTGCTGCCATTTTTATTTCTCTCCTTTACTCCGTTTTTCCCAGTTTGCAGGGAGTGCAATTTTATCGTCCTGCATCCATTATCGTTCGGGGGTTTCCGCCTTGCCGCTCTCCAGTGACCTGTGGACCGCCGCGGCCATCCTGGTGGATTCCAGCCCATCCTCGCCAAGCGCGGTTATTCCCCCGGAAAGGCCTGCAAGACTGCCTCCCTTTTCCAGGTAAACAAGATTATACACGAAATCGGCAATACTTTCAATACCGTATCCTGAATATTTAATCCTGCCGGACCTGTCAATCCTCTCGTTTATGAAGACCGGGTTGCGGGTCATGACTCCTTCCTTCCCGTAGGAAACCCTTGTTCCCCTGTCCTGGCTGTCGCACTCTATTATGCCGTTTTCGCCCACCAGCTTGAAACCCTGGTTGACTATCGATTCGAAACCCTCGGGAAGTATCCAGGACATGTCGAAACTGACAGCAGCACCGTTCTCAAACTCTACGGTTGTGGAGACCCAGTCGTAGGTGTCAATGCCCAGATCCCTGAGCAGGCTCTTCCTTCCCCTGGCGTATACCGTCTTCGCGTCGCTCTGAAGTATCCACCTGATAAGATCGAGAAAATGGATACCGAGAAACCATACAGGCGAACTCATGTGGGCCCACCCCCGGAACCAGTCCCTGGGAACAACGATCTTGTCCTCCATGTAAGCATGTCCGTAACCGATCCGCCCTATCCTGCCTTCCATGACATCCTGCCTGACCGACAGGTGGAAGGGATCGTACCTCTTGTGAAAATCCACCTGCAGAAGGACGTTTTTTTCACGGCAGGCCTCTATAATTTCCCGGCAGCCGCCGACTGTCACATCGAGAGGCTTTTCGACCATCACGTGTTTGCCCAGCCCGGCGGCATAAAGAGCCGGCTCCCTGTGCAGGTGGTCCGGGGTCGAGACCGCCACGGCGTTGATCTCCTTTTCGGTTTCAAGCATCTGCCTGTAATCGAGGTAACCCCTGGCATTGTACCTTTTCACCTGGGCTTCGAGCACCTGCCGTTCGGAATCGCAGATGGCAGAAAGTTCGCACAATCCTTCTCTTTCAAGCTGCGAAAAGGTATTAAGAATATTGGTTCCAAACCTGCCCGCCCCTATGACTCCGAGTTTTATCATGACATTTCTCCTTCCGATATCATTTGAAACCTGCATTTCGCACCGCCCTGACACTCTTTTCCCGGGGAACTTATCTTTTATACCCTTCAGATATTCAAGCCGGGCCCCTGGCAGAGACATCCCTGGGTGACAAAAAAGATGAACGAGGCCCTTCTTACCGGCACACCTCCCCGAGAACTTCCCCGATGACACCGCAGCCTTCCAGGACGG
>JAKPNC010000189.1 GCA_029548585.1 bacterium
GGAACTGAGTGACGGGACAATCATAACCGGGAAGAATTCTCCGCTTTTACAGGCTTCTTCGAGCCTTATCCTGAATGCAGCGAAACACCTTGCAGGGCTTCCCGACAGGATGTACCTTCTTCCGGAGGCTATTATCGACTCGGTGATGCATCTGAAACATGACATCCTCGAGGGGAAAATGGTCAATCTCGATGTTGATGAAACCCTGATAGTTCTCGGCATCAGTGCACTTTCAAATCCGGCTGCCAAGATGGCCCTTGAGAATATGAAGCTCCTCAGGGACTGTGAGGTTCATCTTACCCATATTCCCACACCCGGAGATGAAGCAGGGTGGCGGAAGCTTAAGGTTAACCTTACCTGCGATCCGGAGTATATGGGAAAAACCCTTTTTGCCGGTGAATGGTCATTTACGGGTTAAGACCTGATTCCACTGCCTGGTTTTTAAATCCGATACCCAGGCTAAGGTCATTGCCTGAACCCAGCGGGTATTTGATTCCTGCCATGATATGCCAGCCGAGATTGTTTTTAATGAACAGGCGACTTAAAACAACTTGATTTTAAAAACCAATGTACTCAGCGACTTTTGCTAAAAAAAACTTTACCTTGTGCGCTTATGAATCCCCCGAAGTCAAAGTTGGAGAAAGAGGAAAATCTTATAAAACATAAAACAATTATTATTACCCGATGAAGAAGATCTGTTTTATATTGTCAGTAAGCCTTTTGCTGCTTGTGTTCTCATGCGGCAGGCAGCCCCGGCCTCCGGTGGCTGAGAAAATCCCCTTTGTTGTAGAAAGCAACGGCAACGAACGGGTTGACAACTATTTCTGGATGCGTCTCAGCGACGAGCAGAAGAATGCTGAAATTCCCGATTCACAAACTGTCAGGGTGCTGGCATACCTCAATGCAGAGAACGACTATTCAAAAGCCGTTATGAAACATACGGAGAAAATGCAGAAAAACCTTTTCGAGGAACTCAAGGGCCGTCTTAAGGAGGACGATGAGAGTGTTCCATACCTCGACAATGGTTATTACTATCATATCAAATACTTCCCGGGGAAGGAGTATCCCGTATACTTCAGGAAAAAGGAAGGTTCGGACAAGCCGGAGGTCATGCTCGATGTAAATCTTCTTGCCGAAGGACATGAATACACCGGTGTGGGAGGCGCATCCGTTTCCCCTGACAATAATCTCCTGGCCTACGGGGTTGATCATGTAAGCCGCAGGCAGTATACCATTCATTTTAAGGATCTGAATTCCGGAGAGCTTATAGAAGATACGATCGTTAATACCACGGGACAGGGGGTTTGGGCAGCCGACGGCAGAACTTTCTTTTATATAAGCAAGGATCCTGAGACCCTCAGGGCGGCAACTGTCATGATGCATGTTCTGGGAACTCCTTCTTCGGCGGATAAAGTAGTATTTTACGAGGATGATGAGACCTTCTCCCTTGGTCTTGGCAGGACAAAAAGCAAAAAGTTTATCACAATCGTTTCACATCATACTCTCAGCACTGAAGTTCGCCTGATAGAGTCAGCCAGTCCTGAAAAGGGATTCAGGGTATTCGAAGCCCGCGGGGAGGATCATCTCTATTCCATAGACCACCTGAACGGAACCTTCTACATCCAGACCAATGCCGGAAGCGCGACTAATTTCAAGCTTATGACATGTCCGGAACAAAAGACGGATATGGCATCATGGAAGGAAGTTATTCCTCACAGGCCCGACGTCCTGCTTGAAGATTTCGAGCTGTTCAACGATTTTCTTGTGATAGACGAGCGCATCAAAGGCCTTAC
>JAKPNC010000190.1 GCA_029548585.1 bacterium
AAGAATTCATAAAGAAGGTTGAGAAGGCCACTGCCCATATAGTCAGGTGTTCATGTCTCGACAGGAATAGCCGTGACAGGACCATCTCGGAATTCAAGCAGGCGGTTATTGATACCTGCCCGGAGGACTTTTTCACACCGCCTCCGCTCGTTGGAGACCTCATTCCACCCGGCGGACTGGCCTTGCTGATCGTGCCCATTGATCTGCAGGCTCCCAGGGGCAGGCTGATACTGCCCCAGGTACAGGTTTTAAGGGACAGCCTCGACAATGAGCGGCTTGCCATGGTGGTGAAGGAGAACGCCATAGGGCAGGCAATAGGAAAGCTAAAGGGGCTTCCTGATCTTGCCGTATGCGATTCCCAGGTGGTTGACAGGATGGTTGCCGACCTGCCTTTGAAGGTTCCCTGCACCACGTTTTCAATGCTTTTTGCAAGGTACAAGGGAGACCTCGGGGAGGCGGTGCGCGGTGTTGCGGCCATTGATTCCCTGAAGGAAGGGGACAGGGTCCTCATTGCTGAGAGTTGTTCCCACCATCCCATATCCGATGACATAGGACGGATAAAGATACCGGCCTGGATGAAAAGATACAAGGGGTTTGACATCCCTTTTGACGTTTTTGCCGGCAGGGATTATCCGGAAGACATGAGCCGTTACAGGCTCATCGTACATTGCGGTGGATGCATGATCACCCGCAGGGAGATGCTCCACAGGGTGCGGAAGGCAAGGGAAATGAATATTCCGATTACCAATTACGGGGTGACAATATCTTTTCTTCAGGGGGTTCTTGAGAGGGTACTTACTCCTTTCCCCGAAGAACTTGAAATGTATCGATCCCTGCGCGGGGGCAATAAGGCGTGACGGGCGCAGGAAAAGGGATTTAAAATGAATATAAAAGAATGGGAAAAAAGTCGCATCAAGACCTCCGAAATAGAGAAATTTGCCGCCCGCGGCAAGTGTTTCATAGACCCGGAGGAGATAGACGGATACCTATCCTCGGGGAAGAATCCCTCGAGGGAGAGGGTGAGAGAGATAATACAGAAATCCCTTTCCGTGCAGACCCTCACCCTTTATGAAACGGCCTGTCTTCTTAACGTGGAAGACCCTGATATGCTGGAAGAGATGAAGCAGGCGGCAGAGGCCGTCAAGAGGAAGGTGTACGACAACAGGATTGTGACTTTCGCCCCTCTTTACATGGGCAATTTCTGTGTGAATAATTGCCGGTACTGCGGCTTCCGCTGTTCAAACAGTCAGGTCAAAAGGAAGGTGCTGACCCTTGACGAGGTTGAAAGGGAGACTGAAATCCTGGCCGGGAAGATCGGGCATAAAAGGCTTATAGCCGTGTACGGGGAGCATCCCGCCAACGATATCGACTACATAATAGACACCATAAGGAGAGTATACGGGGTCAGGGTGAAGGCAAGGCAGGGATACGGCCAGATCAGGAGGATCAACGTGAACGCCCCGCCTTTTTCCATCGGAGACCTTTCGAGGCTTCACGAGGCGGGGATCGGGACATATCAGGTCTTCCAGGAGACGTATCATCCCGTGACCTACGGGAAGATGCATCCTGCCTCAACCCTGAAGGGTAATTACCCCTGGAGGCTCTACGTGATGCACCGTGCCATGGAGGCAGGCATAGACGATGTGGGCCTCGGGGTTCTCTTTGGCCTGCATGACTGGAAGTTTGAAGTGATGGGGCTGGTGGCCCACGACAGGGAGCTTGAAACGTGTTTCGGCATAGGCGCCCATACCATCTCCTTCCCGAGGATCGACCCGGCGCTCGGGACTCCTTTCAGCGATACTCCTCCTTGCAGGGTGACAGACGGGGATTTCATGAAACTCATCACCGTAATAAGACTTGCGGTGCCGCACGCGGGCATGATCATAACCGCCAGGGAAAATGCCGAAATGAGAAGGCAGGCCCTCTCCCTCGGCATTACCCAGACAGACGCTTCCACGAGAATCGGAGTGGGGGCTTACGTGTGCGAGAATGACAGCGATACCGCCGATAAGCAGCAGTTCATACTGGGAGACACCCGAAGCCTTGACGAGGTGATAAGGGAATTTGCGGAACTTGGTTATATCACGTCCTTCTGCACGGCGGGATACCGCTGCAAGAGGACCGGCAAGTGCATAATGGACCTGTTGAGATCCGGGCAGGAAGGCAAATACTGCAAGCTTAACGCCGTCCTGACTTTCAGGGAATGGCTTGATGATTTTGCTTCAGAGGAAACCCGCAGGAGCGCCCTGCCCGTCATAGAGAAAGAGATATCCGAAATCAGGGAAAAGATGCCCGGAGTTTACCCTGGTTTCATAGAATGCTACAACAGGATCATGAAAGGAGAAAGGGACATATATTTTTAATCCCTGGGGTTCCATGAATAAAGAGACTCTGGCCAGGAAGCTTTCTTCCGGAGACTGCCTTCCATTGTTTCAAATGGCCGATGCTGTCCGGCTGCGGTATTGCGGTAACGGGGTCCACCTGAGGGCTATCGTGGAATTTTCCAACTATTGCAGTAAAAACTGCCTCTATTGCGGACTCCGCAGAGATAATAAAAAGATAAAGAGGTACCGGATGTCTCCGGCGGAAATCTTCGGGGCAGCCAGGCAGGCGGCCCAGGCGGGCATTAAGACCGTCGTGCTCCAGTCCGGAGAAGAAAAGGCAGGGCTCGGGGAGTTATTCCCTCTCATTGGAAGGATAAAGAAAGAACTGGGCTGTGCCGTGACCCTTTCCCTGGGAGAGAAGACCGCCGCCGAGTACAGGGCGCTTAAGGATGCCGGGGCTGACAGGTACCTGCTGAAATTCGAGACCTCGGATGAAAAACTTTTCAGAGCCTGCAAGCCGGATTCGGATTACTCTGCCCGTTTTGACTGCATCGAAACCCTTGTATCCCTCGGTTTCCAGACAGGCACGGGCAATATCGTGGGTCTTCCCGGCCAGACAGTTCGATCTCTTGCAGGGGATATCCTCCGATTAAAAGAGCTTGCGCCGGACATGATAAGCGTTACTCCGTTTATTTCTAATCCCGACACCCCTTTTGCAGGGACCCCATGCGGCGACCTGGAAATGACCCTCAGGGTCCTTGCCCTTTCAAGGATAGAAACCCCCGATGCCCATATGCCGGCAACCACGGCTATCAGGACGCTGCATAAAGAGGGTGCCGGGAAGGCTCTCGCCTGCGGGGCTAATGTAATAATGCCAAACTTTACGCCCATCCTCTACAGGCCCCATTATTCAATATATCCCGGCAAAGAATCTATTATCGGGGATCCGTCCGTCAGTATCAGGGATATTCTCAAGATGCTGGAAAAGATGGGAAGAAAAGTTGCCCCGGGATACGGACACGGCCGCAGGCATCATACGGACTCTCCTCTTTGACAGGTCCCGGCACGTGTGTTTTAATATGTGGAATATCCTGCATCAACAGGCCTGAAGGAGATCATAAGAATGGATTTAATACCGGCAATAGACATACATGCCCATCCCGTTCTCGGACAGTTTTCTGAAAAATCGGTTGAAACGTGCATGAACCAGGCCCGCTGGTTCTCGATTGTTCGCATGTGCGTAATGGGCAGCGTCTCTTTTTATGGAGAGAACCCGGGAGAAAAAGAGGTAAGAGCGGTAAACGACGAAAGCATGAGGCTTGTGGAGAAATACCCGGAGGTTTTCACGGGTTTCTGTTTTCTGAATCCAAGGAACAGCAGGCGGTTTATTATCGAAGAGACGGAAAGGTGCGTCTCCGGGAAGGGTTTCCGGGGGATCAAGCTCTGGGTATCGACAAAGGCGAGCGACCCGGGACTGGACGTTATCATGGAAAAGGCCCTTGAACACCGCATCCCCGTGCTTCAGCACACGTGGTACAAGTCTATGGGGAACAGGCAGGGCGAATCTGATCCGGGTGATGTGGCCTGCCTGGCTTCGCGGTTCCCGGAGGCGGTGATCATCATGGCCCATCTCGGAGGGTGCGGGATCAGGGGCGTTATTGACATAGAAAGGTTTCCCAACGTTCTTGTTGAAACGGGCGGTTCCCAGCCTGCCAGCGGAATCCTTGAAACCGCGGTCAAAAGGCTTGGTCCTGAAAGAATTCTTTTCGGTTCAGATACTCCGTGCAGAAGTTTTCCGTCCCAGCTCGGCCGCATATACGGCGCCGGCATCAGCCGGAAACAGAAAGAGATGATATTGAGAGAAAACGCTTTGAACCTACTGGGATTAAAATGATAATAGATGTGAACGTATCCCTCGGAAGATGGCCATTCCAGGAATTTGAACAGGATACTCCTTCAAAGCTGGCCGCCCACCTTGAAAGGGAAGGCATCTCTGCCGCCCTTGTTTCATGTATCGATTCAATCCTTGCGAGGGATCCCGATTCAGGCAATCGGCGGCTCTTTGCGGGCCTTAAAAAGCATCCGTCCCTTCTTCCCGTCGCGGTTATTAACCCGCTGCTTGCGGACTGGCCGGACCGGCTCGGAGAATATGCGGGCATCTCCCCGGTCTGCGGGGTCAAGATATATCCGGGATACCATGGCTACGGACTCGGGTCGAAAGAGATGGGGCCCCTCATGAAAAGACTGGAGGATGACGTCCTTCCCCTGATGATACAGTCCAGGATAGAGGATGACCGTAGCCAGTTTCCCTCCATGATGGTGAAACCGGTAGGAGTTGACGAGATCTCGGCTTTTGCCTCCAGGCATCCCGGCAACAAGATAATATGCCTGTGCCTTTCCAGGGGAGAAGCGGCAGGCATAATGAAAACGGCCCGCAACGTTTATGCCGACATATCTTATATGGACGGCCTCAACGGCATACCCGAACTTCTCGGCGAGGTTTCCTCAGACAGGGTCCTCTTCGGATCTCACACGCCCTTTCTTTACACGGCTTCGGCAAGGATGAAGATGATGTACCGGGAGATCTCCGCGCAGGTACGCGGCAGGATCGAATCCGGCAACATCTCAGGGATACTGGAAGCATGCCTTTCCGGCTTAAATGTTAACCTGGATTAAAAAAACTTGACAATGAAACGAATAAGGTTTAACCTGAACCTAATTTTAATATAATTTGTGAAATATATCACAAGCACAGATTGTTATGGAAACGCTTTATATTTCGACCCGAAACTGGAGAAGTTTTCTCAAGGGAAGGATCGAAGAGAGGCGTATCTATGCCCCGTTCGACAGCCGTAACGTCACATGTTACGGCAGGGTAAGCAATTCCAACCTTGAAGATATCGTTTACTGCAGGGCGAGGCCTGCCGAACCTCTCAAGATGTTTCTGATGCCCTTCAGGGAAAGGTCGTGCCCTTCCCTTCCTGAGATCCCTGATATCGTGGTTATGGGAGCCGCCGCCTGTGACCTTGCGGCTCTCCGTATCCTTGATGCCGTCTTTCTGAACGGCCAATACAAGGACCCCAATTACCACATGCGCAGGAACCATACCCTTATAGTAAGCTTTGACTGCCTCGCCCCTTACCCATCATGTTTCTGCGAGCTGGTACAAATCCATCCCTATGCCGAATCAGGCTTTGACCTTAACATATCCCTTTACGGGGAAGGGATGCTTGTCGACATAGGTTCCGACAGGGGCAGGGAGTTTCTCGGCAATGACCGGGGATTCCTTGCCGCTGAAGAGGAAGCATTGAGGAATCGCCGGGAGTCAAGGCGGCAGGTCTCCGAATACATCATAGAAAAGAACAGGTCCCATGACCTGAAGCAGGTTTCAAAGCTCCGCGAGACTTTTCACACGGAGTTCTGGAAGGTTCCAAAGGAAGTGGAAAATTGCGTACAGTGCGGCAGCTGCACGAACAACTGCCCAACCTGCGTCTGCTTTATCATTGAGGACACGGGAAAAGAAGACGTATCCGTCAAGCAGAAGGTCTGGGACAGCTGCCTTTTTCCCGGGTATGCCCGGATGGCAGCCGGCTCTTCTCCCAGGCCCACCCTTTACGACAGGTATGCCAACAGGCTTTTATGCAAGTACTGGTACATGCCGGAGAATTTCACTTTCACAGGTTGCACCGGTTGCGGCAGGTGCATTTCGGGCTGCATAGGCAAGATTGACAAGAGGGCGGTTCTGACAGAGGTGCTCAGGGAAAAAAGGTGACCGGGGGAAAGGGATGGAAAAAAACATATACGAGTCCATCAGATGCATGGTAACGGGGGTGGAGGAAGAATCTCCTTCCATAAAGACCGTAATGCTGAAACCCGAAAGGGATTTTTCCTTTTCTGCCGGCCAGTTTGCTTCCCTTTCCGTGCCCGGTGTCGGGGAAGCGCCTTTTACTCCTTCGTCTTCCCCGTGTGAAAAGGAATGCCTCGAATTCACCGTGATGAAGGCAGGCAGGGTGACATCGGCCATTCACAGCCTCAGGAAGGGGGATATCGTCGGGGTCAGGGGGCCCTACGGGAAACCTTATCCCCTCGATTCGTTCAGGGGTAAAGAGATACTCCTGGTTGGGGGAGGAGTGGGCCTGGCGCCCCTCAGGGCCCTCTTCCTGGCCCTTCTTGCAACCTCTGCCGATTACAAGAGGATAATTTTCTGCTGCGGAGCGAAGACTCCGCAGGATTACATATATAAGGAGAAAATCCTCGACCAGTGGCATTCCCTGTGCGGGAAAATGCCCCTGAGTTTCAGGATCACGGTCGACCAGAAATGTCCGGGCTGGAGATTCGGAGAGGGCGTTGTGACAAAAACCCTTGATGGTCTGGACGTTGACACAGGCAATTCAGTGGCCGTTGTCTGCGGCCCGCCCATCATGATGAAGTTTACCACCCTGAAGCTTCTCGAGATAGGCTACGGGGATACCCAGATATATCTTTCTATGGAGAGAAAGATGTATTGCGGCGTGGGCCACTGCCGGCACTGTCTCATAGGGGATCTTTTCGTGTGCAAGGACGGCCCTGTTTTTACTTACAGCCAGCTTAAGGGAAAACCCAACTTATGGGTTTGAGAAAAAGTGAAAAAATTATACATTGACTACGACCTCTTTCTCAGGCCGGCCGAAAAAGACCAGCCGCATTGCAGTTACGTTCTACGACCGGGGAACGATGGTCCGGCCTGCCTGAGGGAGGAGATATCCTTCCTCTTTGCCTGCCGCAGGTGCGAGGATTATCCGTGTGTCAACTCGTGTCCCAACGGCGCGCTCAAGAGGGAAGCGGGGCTCATTAAACGTTCAGGATTTCTTTGCATCTCCTGCAAGACATGCTCCATAGCCTGTCCCTTCGGGATCATCCTGCCCGAACTCCTGCCGTACCTTGCAGGCAGGTGTGACAGGTGTATCGGAAGGCTTAAATCCGGGGAGGTTCCACTGTGCGTTTCCTCGTGCAAGAACGGCGCCTTCCGGTACGTGGAAGAGGATGACCTGAAGGGTTGTCCGGATATTTACCCCATGGGCGATTCCATTATCGTTAAGGTTTTCAACTGGTTGGGATCATATGGAATAAAAAAATGAACATTTTTTTCATGGCACTCTATTTTATCGCCGGCTTCATCCTGCTTGGCGTATGGGGGCTTCTTGCCATGTGGCTTGAACGGAAGGCTGCGGCAAGGCTCCAGTTCAGGGTCGGTCCTCCCTGGTACCAGAATTTTGCCGACCTGGTAAAGCTTTCCGGGAAGGAGATGCTTATACCGGAGAGGGCAAACTCCCTGGTATTTATTTTTGCCCCTGTCGTATCGGTTCTTGCGGCGGCGGCAGCCGGAACGCTGATTCTCTTTCGAGCCGGGGACGCGATACTGATTTTATACCTGCTGGCCATTCCTTCCCTGGGGGCCATAATTGGAGGAAGCTCGTCCGGAAACGTTCTTGCTGTCGTGGGCATAAGCAGAGAAATAAAGCTTCTCCTGGGGTACGAGCTTCCCTTTGCGTGCGCGGTTATCATACCGGCTCTCAAGAGCGGAGCTTCCACGTCCCTTGCCGGGATAGTAAGCCAGCAGCAGGCCGGGGGTGTATTTGCCGGTTCCGTATCGGGGATAGCGGGTTTCGTGATAGCCGTATTCTCCCTCCAGGGGAAGATAGGATTGGTTCCTTTTGATCTTGCCGAGGCGGAAGGAGAGATAGCTACAGGCTCACAAATAGAATACTCCGGGATCCTGCTGGGTCTTTTCAAGCTGTCCAGGGCAATACTCCTGGC
Source organism: bacterium (assembly GCA_029548585.1). Classification (GTDB taxonomy): domain Bacteria; phylum Ratteibacteria; class UBA8468; order B48-G9; family JAFGKM01; genus JALNXB01. Next base: position 8,121 of record JAKPNC010000190.1, read on the forward strand.
GGCCGGCCCGCTTTTCGTCGTATCCCTTTACCTGGGCGGTTTCAACCTTTCGTCTCCGGGCGCCGCGGCGGCCGGAATGCTCAAGTACCTGCTGGTGCTTGTCCTGATGATACTTTTAAAGAATACCAATCCAAGGCTGAGGATAGACCATGCCCTGAGGTTCTTCTGGGGAGGGCTTGCCCTTGCAGGCATGGCGGCTATCCTGCTGGCGTTTATCGGATACTGATTATGGATATTAAAAAAAGGGCGTTCAAGAGGTCGCTGTGGGTATACCACCTTTCCGGCGGTTCCTGCAACAACTGCGACATAGAAATCCTCGACTGCCTGACTCCAAGGTTTGACATAGAAAGGTTCGGGATGGTCCTTGTGGGAAGTCCGAGGCATGCCGATGTTCTTTTGTGTACGGGCATAGTTAACAAGAAATGCGTTGAAAGGATGAGAGAGGTTTACGACCAGACGGCAAAACCATGCGTCGTTGTGGCGATAGGCGCCTGCGCCTGTTCGGGGGGCATCTTCCGTGAAGGATACCAGATGGCAGGACCTCTTGAAAAGATAATGCCGGTGGATGTATACATACCAGGCTGTCCGCCAAAGCCTGAAGCCATGATAGCGGGGATTGTAAAACTCCTGGAGAAAATAAAATGAAGCTTGCCGACTCTCTGAAGGAAAAGCTTGGAGAAAGGATAAGGGAGATCAATATTCACAACGAGAGGAGAATATACCTTACCGTTGACGTAAAGGACCTTTTGGAGTGTGCCGGGATACTGTTCCGGGAGATGGACGGCAGGTATATAGTGGCCTCGGGGGCAGACAATTCCGGAAGTTTCGAGATTCTCTACCACTTTGGCTTTGACCGGCAGGGAAGCGTGGTTTCCCTGAGGGTTCTCCTGGCAGGCAAAGATCCCGAAGTTCCTTCCCTCTCGGCCGTTATCCCCGGGATAACTTACATAGAGAGGGAAATGTGGGAGCTTCTCGGCATCAGGTTTACCGGTCATCCCGGACTCAGGCACTTTCTTCTCAGGGAAGACTGGCCGCAGGGCAATTATCCCTTGCGCAAGGAGGGGGCAACTGAGGGAGAAAAGAGTGAAGAATAAGAAAAGAGTCATTATTCCGATAGGCCCGTACCATCCTCTTCTCGAGGAGCCGGAGTTCTTTTCTCTTTACTGCGACGGGGAAACTGTCGTGGACGTGGAATGGGAGGCGGGGTACAATCACAGGGCTATCGAAAAACTTTCTGAAAGCAAGCACTGGGACCAGGTAACCTTCCTGGTGGAAAGGATATGCGGCATATGTTCCACTTCCCACCCTTTTGCTTACTGTAACGCCGTTGAAGATATTCTCGGAATAACCGTACCGGAGCGGGCGAAGTATATACGAAGCATCATAGGCGAGATGGAAAGGATCCACAGCCACTTGCTCTGGGTGGGGCTTGCGGGCCATTTTCTCGGGTACAACACGGTTTTCATGTGGGCGTGGAAATACAGGGAGACCATCCTCGACATGTTCGAGATGATAACGGGCAACAGGAACCACTACGCGATGTTCAGGATAGGCGGAGTCAGGAGGGACATAGAGGACGGGGATATCCCCTCTTTGAGGAAGGTGCTGGGTGAAATGGAGGGGAAGCTCGAGATGTTAACCAGGGCGGTTCTTGACGACCCTGTTCTTGCTGTCCGGCTGAAGGGAGTGGGAGTGCTGACACGCCGGGACATAAAGGATTTCGGAGCAGTGGGGCCGGTTGCCCGCGCAAGCGGGGTTGACTTCGACGTGAGGAAAGACGATCCTTACGCGGCCTATCCTCTCGTTAAGTGGAAGGTGATTACGACGGGTAACGGAGACGTTTTCGACAAGGCCGTGGTGAGATTGCTTGAGACTTTTGAATCGGTCTCGATCATAAGGCAGTGCCTGGATGCCATTGAGGGGAAAAAGGGAGAGATAGAAAACCAGGTCAGGGAGGTGCCGGCCGGTCAGGGGATAGGCCGCCACGAAGCGCCCAGAGGAGAATGCTTTCATTATGTCAGGAGCGACGGCGCCAACAGTCCCGTAAGGCACAAGATAAGGGCGCCAAGCTATGTCAACATACCTACCTTCAAAGCCAGCTGTACGGGGCAGACGATCTCTGACGTGGCCATTATCCTGGCCGGGGTGGATCCCTGTTACTGCTGCACCGAAAGGGTGGCAGTTTACGATGCGGGCAACAAGAAAAAGCTTTACGGTTTTCCCGAACTGGTGGAGATGTCCCGAAAGAAGACCGAAAGGATCATAAAGGGAGAAATGAAGTGAAAAAGCCAAAGATAAGGGAATTATGCGAGGCGCTAAGAAGCTTCTTTTCCAGGCCCTTTACTACGACGTTCCCGCTTACCGCCCACGAGCCGGCGAAAAAATTCCGGGGCAAGCCGGAGTATAACGAAGATACGTGCGTGGGATGCGGCGCCTGTTTTCAGGTCTGCCCTTCCAAAGCAATAGATATGGTGGACGAGATCAAAGACGGCCTTGGCAGAAGGATCCTTATCCACCATCCCAAGGACTGCCTTTTCTGCGGGGAGTGCGAGAGGAACTGCATCACCGGTGACGGGATAAAACTTTCCCGCATCTTTGATATAGCCTACTTCGACGAGAAGGACGTCCAGGATCGGATTGAGCACGAGCTCCTTCTTTGCAAACACTGCGGCCAGGTTATTGGCGCCGTGAAACATCTCACATGGATAAGAAAAAAGCTCGGGAACCTTGCCTTTTCGCAGCCTGTCCTGATATCAAGGTTTACCGGGGAGATACGGCTGGCCACGGGAGCGGAAGAATCCTTTTCAGGGGAGACAGACAGGACAGATATCCTCAAGACAGTCTGTCCAGGGTGCAGACGCCTGGCCTTCATAAGCGACGAAGGCGGGGAGAGGTAACAGAAGATGACACCAAACTATCCTTGCAGCTTTACGATTCCGGCGATTATGCTGATTCCTTTTGCGGGCGCCCTTCTCGTGAGGATACTGCCTCCCGGGTTGTCCATCAGGGCGGGCCTCCTTTTTCTTCTTGCCCAGTTTGCCTTCTTCCCCGGCCTGGCATCTTGCGTCTTTGGATGCGGCGGTCCTGCCGGCGACGCTTCTTATACGGCTGTTTTCAAGGTCATGGGCCTCCTTTTCAGGTGCGATATAATAAGTCTTGTCTTTGCCGGGACATCTGTTCTGACCGGGGTTCTTATATACCTGTTTTCCCTGGGGTACTTCATGGGAGAGAAGGAAGCAGAAAAAGAGAAATTCTCTTTCTGGGGGCTGGTCTTCGTTGGAAGCATGATGGGTGTCGTTTTTTCGGACAACCTTGTAAGCCTTTACTTCTTCTGGGAGCTGGCAGGCCTCTGCTCCTGGCGGCTCATAGGTTTTTACAGGAAGGAAGAAGACCTGCGGAATGCAGACAAGGCTTTCCTGATTACCAGCGCCGGGGCGGGAATGATGATGCTCGGGTTTGCCCTGGTATACCTTCAGTCCGGCTCCCTGAGCCTCTCCGCTCTCCACAATACCTGGGTCTCCCCCCTGGTCTTTACCCTCTTTTTCCTGGGGGTGTTGACAAAATCTGCAAGTTTTCCTTTCCACACGTGGCTGCCCGACGCATCCGTTGCCCCGACTCCCGTGACGGCGTTCCTCCATGCGGCGGTACTCGTCAAGATAGGAATCTACGGGCTCTTCAGGCTTTTCGGAGCCACCCTGCTGGTGACGTCCGACGTTTCCTGGGCAGGATGGCTTGCGCTCCTGAGCAGCCTTGTTGCAGGGGCCGTTGCGCTGAGACAGACTGACATAAAGAGGATCCTGGCATTTTCAACCGTGAGCCAACTCGGATTCATGATAGCCGGCATAACGGCATTCAACTCCTTTGCATCCAGGGGCGTGATACTGTTTTACGTGGCCCACGCCCTGGGCAAGGGCTGTCTCTTCCTGTGTGCCGGCATAGCGGAGAAAATTTATTCCACCAGGGATATCAGGGAGATGGGCGGCCTGATGAAAAGATCCCCGTGGCTTACCTTCGCCTTTCTCGTGGGCATGCTCTCGGTTGCCGGCATACCTCCGCTGCCTGGTTTTTTCGGCAAGCTCTGGATTATTGCCGGGATGCTCTTCGAGAGGAGGATCTTCTTTGCCTTTTTTGCCATATTGACAACCGTGCTGACCCTTCTCTACCTTTTCAGGCTCTTCTCCCACGTTTTCATGGGCGAGGGCAATGGGAGCGCGCGAACGGAGAAGAGCTGTTCCGGGCAGATGATCTTTCCGGTTGTGATCATGTCGGCCATTTCTGTCCTGCTGGGGCTGGCTTTTTTAATGAATGAAACGGTGGCGTGGAATTGAAAAAGGAGGATGGTTTTGAATAACGTCCCATGGTTTCTCCCGGTTGTAACAAGTTTCGCGATGAGCCTTCTTCACCTGGTTTTTCGCAGGGCCGGCAGGAGGACGAGGTCCTGGTTCTCCCTGGCGGGAGGGGCCTTCGTTCTTGCAGGGTGTATCATGCTGCTTTCTGCAGGCGGCTTCAGGCAACCTCCTACCCTGAGCATCCTTTTTGCAATTCTGATATCCTTGATAAGCTTCCTGAGCCTCTCCTACTCCCAGTGGTACAATCCCGAATCAAGCTTCGTGTACGACTCCCTCGTATTCCTTTTCCTGGGCGCCATGAACGGAGTTGTCCTTGCCCCTTCATTCATAAGGATGTACATATTCTGGGAGATCATGACCGTCTCCAGCTTCTTCCTGGTTTTATTCAACAACACGGCCGAGTCAAGGAAGGCTTCCATAAAATATATCCTGATGACAGGAACGGGAAGTATCCTGCTCCTTTTCGGTATTCTTGGAATCAGCTTCATGGGGGAGAGCCTGGCATGGAAACACCTCTTCTTCTTTTCGGTTCTTGCGGGCACGGGTATCAAGGCCGGCATAGTGCCGCTTCACACCTGGTTGCCCGATGCGCATCCCGCGGCGCCCACCCCTGTATCCGCCATGCTTTCGGGAGTGATGATCAAGACGGGAATATATGCCTTTATCAGGTTTTATTTCTTCGTCTTCAAGCCGTCATGGTCTCTGGGATGGGAGTCCATACTCATGCTCATAGGCATTTTAACTCTTCTCGGAGGGGTCTTCATGGCCCTTGTCCAGCACGATCTCAAGAGGCTCCTGGCCTACCACAGCATAAGCCAGGTGGGATATATCTTTCTCGGGATTGCCTGCGGAACGGGCATGGGGCTTGCAGGTGCGCTCTACCATACGATCAACCATGCCGTTTTCAAGAGCCTTCTCTTTTTCGGCGCAGGAGTTCTCATAAAGGCCACGGGTTCCAGGCGGCTGGAAGATTACGGGGGCCTTGCCGGGCAGCTGCCCCTGACTTTCTCCATGATGGCGATTGCCGCTCTTGCTATCTCAGGAGTGCCTCCTTTCAACGGTTTCGTCTCAAAATGGATCATCTTCCAGGCCCTCCTTTCTAAGGGAAGCGGCATGGCCGTTTTGGCTCTTGCCGCGGCCCTGCTGGGAAGCGTTCTCACTCTTGCGTCCTTTGTGAAGGTTTTGAACGATTCCTTCCTCGGGGTGAGGAGATCCCTCATACCTTTTGCCGGGAAGGAAAGGTCTCCCTTCATGATCTTTCCAATGCTTTTCCTTGGAGCCGCCTGTTTCTTCCTGGGACTTTTCCCCGGGCTGGTCTGTGAAAAGATAATAGCCGGTTCTCTCTGCCCCGGCCTGGCGACGATAAGAATGGCTTCCTTTTTCGGTTGGACGGCCATCCTGCTTTTCGGAGTGATAGCCTTTCTGGTCAAAAAGAATCCGGGGCGGGCAAGGTACGGCGGCACGTTCGTCGGCGGGGAGCGGCTTTCACCCGATGAGATGGCCTTTGACGGCTCCCATTTCTACGGCACCATAAGGGACATGGAACCGGTCAGATCTTTTTACCGGGCAGACGGCGAAGGCTTGCTTGACCTTTACAGGCTTGCGGAAAAAGGACTGCCTGCGGCCGGTTCTTTCTTCAAGTTCCTCGGGATAAGGTGGATAGAGGCCCTTTATGCGGGAGGGGGCAGGGTCTTGAATAAATGGGTGGAAAGGTTAAAATTAATGCAGAACGGCCTCCTTGCCAGGTATATAATATGGATCTTTGCGGGGGTCATCTTACTAATGGAGGTTATAAGAAGATGACGGTTAACATGGCTCTTCTCGTGTCTCTTCTTCTTCTCATGACGGCCGGTTCGTTTATTGCGGTAGCGGCAAAAAGCCTTACGTCTTCCATAGTGGCCATGGGAACGGCCGGCCTGATCCTAAGCATACTATTCCTGCTTCTGGGGGCTCCGGACATAGCCATAGTCCAGGTTTTCGTAGAGATAGTCGCCCTGATAGTCCTTCTCTCCATCATATCGAGGGAATCTTCGGCAGACATGTCTTCTTCAGGGTTTTACGGCGGCCTTGTATTACTTGTTTTTGCCATTTTTCTCTTTACCTTCATGCTCAACTTCAGGTTGCTTTTCAGGCCCTTCGGAGAACCTGTCATGACCATGGGATCAGGTTACCTTAA
>JAKPNC010000212.1 GCA_029548585.1 bacterium
TTGCAGAAATCTTCCCCGCAAATTCAGAAACGGAGGGAAAATGAAAAAATTAAGATATGTAATGGCTTATTTTTTCCTTTTCAGTGTTTTATGGTTGTATGCCGATACGGTATCCCATTATCACACTGTGAAAAAGGGTGAGACCCTCTCGTCCATATCAAGGAAATATAATGTCCCGGTATCCAGGATAAAGAATCTTAACAACATGAAATCGTCCGTGATACAACCCAGGCAGAAGCTTGTCATAAGAAAAGCTTCCAAGTCTTCGACCGCGTCGAAGAAGAAATCCCGTGAGAGCGTAAATGAAGAATCAACGGTTTCCGGACAGACATCCACGGTTTATCACAAGGTGCGCAAGGGAGATAACCTGACAAAGATAAGCAGGAAGTATAACGTTCCGGTAGCCCGTATAAAAAAGCTTAACAAAATGAAAAGCGACAGGCTGGCCGTGGGGAAAAACCTGAAGATTGCCGTGGCAAGGAAAGAGGCTCCGAAACAGCTTCCGGCTGTCAGGAACCCGGAACCCATAATAAGCGTTTCGGAAAAGACATATTACACTGTTAAAAAGGGAGAAACCCTCAAGGATATCGCGGACCGCTTCGGCCTCTCGATAGAATCCATTAAGAAGAATAACCTTCTCGATGACAGGGACCTTAAGGAAGGACAGGTCCTCGTAATACAGAACGAGATGCCGGAAGACGGAGATGAGTTCTCAATGTCTGAACCCGTGAAGGAGCTGACCCTCAGGGAGAAGATAGTAAGGGACGCGTATGATTTCATAGGGACCCCTTACAGGCTCGGAGGCAACGGTAAAAACGGGATAGACTGCTCTTCCCTTACAAGGGTAGTATATTATAACGCCGGCCTTAAAATTCCGGGCACGTCGAATCTCCAGTATAAGAAAGGAGTCCCCGTGAGCGTTGATGACGCGGAAGCGGGAGACCTTGTTTTCTTCAGGAGGGGAGGGTACATATACCACGTAGGCATATATATAGGTGACAACCTTTTCATCCATGCCAGTACTTCCCAGCGAAAGGTAGCCATTGCCTCCCTTGAAAATACTTATTTCAAGAGACATTTTGCCGATATAAGAAGGTTCATTGCCACTGACTGGGATACCCTGGCAAAGGGAAATGAGTATGCTGTCGAGAAATAGCGGATGCAGATGGATGGAGTTTTCCTGGAACGGCCTGAAAACCGTGGTGATGGAAAACGATGTTATAAGGATTGAGATCCTTGCGGACAAGGGGACTGATATAGTCGAGTTTCTATACAAGCCGCGGGACCTGGATTTCATGTGGAGAAGCCCTGTTCCCATGTACAACCGTACCCCATTCATTGAGACGGTGGCAGGGAAATCAGGAAATTTTCTCGACTATTATCCGGGCGGATGGCAGGAGATATTTCCCAACGGCGGCAGTTGCTGCGAGTATAAGAATGCCATGCTGGGGGTTCACGGAGAGGTTGCCCTCATTCCCTGGAATTTCAAGGTTCTTGAAGACACGCAGGAGAAGGTTTCCATCATCTTTTCTGTCAGGACTTACAGGACCCCCTTCATCCTCGAGAAGACCATTACCCTTGAAAAGGGGTCTCCCCGGGTCGACATCGAAGAAAAGGTCACAAATACGGCCGAAGAGGAGATGGATTTCATGTGGGGCCACCATCCGGCATTTGGCAAGCCTTTCATATCCCCGGCCGCCATTATCAGGGTAAAGGGAGCAACCATGCGGGTTGTTCCCGGAGACAGCAAGTCCTTTTCGGAGCTCAAGCAGGGAACAACCCGTTGGCCCATGGCCGAGGGTAAAAGCGGCAAACCGGTTGATATGAGCGTTTGCCCCTCTGAGAACGACAGGGTCTCTGACATGATCTTTCTCTCCGACCTTCAGGAGGGAAGGTACGATATATACAACGAGGAACTTAAAACCGGGTTTTTCATGGAATTTCCGCTTTCGGTTTTCAGGTACCTTTGGTTCTGGAGGGTTGCAAAAGGCAGTTTTAATTATCCATGGTACGGCAGGACTTACAATATTGCGCTTGAGCCTTTTTCCAGCCTGCCTCTCCTTTCGGAGGCTGTCAAGAGAAACGACCAGTTGAAACTCGATGCGGGTAAAAGCATCGGTGTCACCCTGAAAGCAGGCGTTACTGAAGGTTGATCCCGCCCCGGCGGGGGATACCGCTTTTTCCCGGCCCGGCTGCTATGGATGTATTCCACTTCGAGGTTATCCAACTCCTTATCAAGAAACAGGTGGGAATGATGGAAAATTATGAACTTGTTATAGGGCTTGAAGTCCACGTTGAGCTTTCCACGGAATCGAAGCTTTTCTGCGGCTGTTCCACCAGGTTTGGCGCGGAACCCAATACCCAGGTGTGCCCTGTTTGCTCCGGCATGCCCGGCACTCTTCCCGTCCTTAACAAAAAAGCCGTGGAATCCGCAGTTAAAGCGGCGTCAGCCCTGGGGTGCGGGGTTGAAGAGGTCTCCATATTTGCACGGAAGAATTATTTCTACCCCGATCTTCCGAAGAATTACCAGATTTCCCAGTATGAGCGTCCCATCGCATCCGACGGATTCCTCATGCTTGACGGCAGAAAGATAAGGATAAAAAGGGTACACATGGAGGAGGATGCGGGAAAGCTTATCCATTCGGCCGGGGAATCGGGGCCTTCCTATGTTGACCTTAACAGGAGCGGGATCCCCCTGATCGAGATAGTGACCGAACCTGACCTTAAAAGTTCATCCGAAGCGGAGACCTTCCTTAACAATCTCAAGAGGATACTCGAGTACCTTGAAATAAGCGACTGCAACATGGAAGAAGGTTCCCTCAGGTGCGATGCGAACATATCCGTAAGGCCAAGGGGAGAAAGCAGGCTCGGAGTGAAAACCGAAATAAAGAACATGAACTCCTTCAAGGCTGTAAGAAAGGCCATTGATTACGAGGCGGCAAGACAGGTTTCTATCCTTTCAAAAAACGGCAGGATATCGCAGGAGACCCGGCTTTGGAATGAATCAATCCAGGTTACCGAAGGGATGAGAAGCAAGGAAGAGGCCCACGATTACAGGTACTTCCCCGATCCCGATCTCATGCCGGTTTACGTGACCGGCCAGATGTGCCGGGAGATAACTGAAAGCATAGGTGAGCTTCCCCTTGAAAGAAAGGAAAGGTTTGTCCGGGAATACGGCCTTTCTGAATACGATGCTTCATCCCTGACATCCCGAAAGAAGGTCGCCGATTATTATGAGAAGGTCGTTTCAGGCAAGATAAACCCAAAGGCGGCGGCAAACTGGATCATGGGGGATCTGATGGCCCTTTTGAAAGAGCATAAGACGGAGATAGATTCATCCCCTGTTCTTCCAGGGTATATGGCGGAACTTCTTTCTTTCACGGAAGATGGCAGGATAACGGGAACGACAGCCAAGGATGTACTCTCCGAATGTTTCGCAACAGGCATATGTCCCGGTGATATAGTAAGGGAAAAGAACCTGTTGCAGATAAACGACCAGGATCTTATAACCGGAACTATAAGGGAAGTCCTGGAAAACAACGGCAAGGCTGTCGCCGACTACAGGAACGGAAGGGAACAGGCTGTCGGGTTCCTTGTCGGGCAGATCATGAGAAAGACGGGAGGAAAAGCAAACCCGGCCATTGTCAGGGATACTCTTCTCAAGGCTTTAAAAGAGATGTAGTTTATGGTACAATAAGCAGGAAGGATTAAAAGTAAAACAAAGGGGTAAGCCGAAGATGAAAAAGACGATGCTCTTTATTGCGGGGATTTTGGCACTTTCCATTATTACTGGAAGCGATGTCCAAGTTTCACAGGCAAGGCTCAAGGAAGAGGAGGTATACAGGAATATTGAGCTTTTCATTGATGCCATGGAAGTCGTTCGCAAGCAGTACGTTAATAGCGTTGAAGACAAGAAGCTGATATACGGAGCCTTGAAAGGAATGCTTGTTTCCCTGGATCCCTACAGCGCTTTTCTTGAGCCTGCCATGAAGGAAGAGCTTCAGATGGAGACAAAAGGAGAGTTCCAGGGGGTGGGAATGGAAATAACCCTCAAGGACGGGATAATAACTGTGGTAAGCCCCATAGAGGATACCCCCGCTTGGAACGCGGGAATAAAGTCTGGAGACCGGATAATAGAGATAAACGGCGAATCTACGAAAGGTTTTACAACTTTTGAGGCCGCCCAGAAGTTGAGGGGCAAAAAGGGAACCGAGGTTGCCGTAAGCATCATGAGGGCAGGCCTGAGCGAGTTCAAGAAATTTACCCTTGTCAGGGACGTGATAAAAATGAAGTCTGTCAGGGACAAGGTGCTGGATGACGGCCTGGGATACGTAAGGGTAAGGGATTTCCAGGAAAACACCGCCGCTGACCTGTCAGAGGTTCTGGAAAACATGAATAGCGAGAACATCAGGGGCCTGATCCTTGATCTGAGGAATAACCCGGGAGGACTGCTTTCCTCTTCGATAAACATAAGCGACATGTTCCTTCCGAGGGGAAAGCTGATAGTTTATACACAGGGCAGGGAGGAAGGCGACAGGAACACATTCTACAGCAGGAAAAAGGAGCTATGGGAAAAGCCTGTTGTCATACTGATAAACCACGGCAGTGCGAGCGCTTCTGAGATCGTAACAGGAGCACTGAAAGACAATCTTTCAACCGTTACCACAGTGGGTCTGAAGACCTTCGGCAAGGGTTCCGTACAGAATCTTGTCTCATTGAAAGACGGGTCGGCCCTCAAGCTTACCATCGCCCACTATTACACTCCTTCCGGAGTTTGCATAGAGGGAAAAGGAATAGAGCCCGATGTTACCGTTGAGCTCCCGGGAACGGATAATGAAGAAGGCGAGGGTGAGAAATCCGTTCCGGATGAGAAGAATTCCAAGCCCATCGTTCCGGGCGAAGAGGGAGATGTACAGTTTGAGAAGGCAATAGAGGTCCTGAAGGATTTGATAGCGAAAAATGGCCCAAAATAAGAAGAAGGAAGATAACTGGTTTCTTCCCCTGATACTCCTGATCCTGCTGGCGATACTGATTGTGCTGCTCTTTATAATAAGAGAGTTCAAACAGAAGCCTTATGTGCCTGCCTCAGAAAGCAAAAAGACCGATATTTCCATTCCTCTTCCCTCTGAAGAGAAGCGGCAGGAGAAAAAATTCGCTGAAAAAAAGGAAGCGAAAAAACAACAGGAAAGAAAGATATTTCCTTTGAGGGGAAAGCCGAAGGTAGCCCTTATAATTGACGATGTGGGATGGAACAGGGAGATAATAAGGGAGATAGAAAAAATAAACCAGCCTTTTACTCTGGCTATCCTGCCAAAAGCCCAGCACAGCAGGGAGATAGTCGAGTCCCTCAAGGGAAATGATACTTTTGACCTGCTTCTCCACCTTCCGTTAGAGCCGGCGCCTCCCGCCCAGTCTTTTGACAAGGGACTTCTTACAACTGGCATGAAAGAGGAAGAACTTTTGAAAGACCTGAAGGATGACCTGGATTATTACAGACCGTACATAAAGGGCATCAACAACCACATGGGATCTCTCTTCACGACCGACAGGGAGAAAATGAAGATCGTCCTCGGGGAGATGAAAGACAGGGGACTCTTCTTCGTTGACAGCATGACATCAAGGAAAAGCTGCGGGTACCTCATGGCAAAAGATATGGGAATCAGGACGGGCAAGAGGGACGTTTTCATTGACAACGAATCCGATCACAAATATATAGAAAAACAGATATGGCAGCTTGTCGATGCCGCCAGGGAAAACGGAAGCGCGATAGGAATAGGCCATGCAAGGAAAGACACTGTGGCCGTTTTGAAGCGTATCATGCCTTCACTGTCAAAGGAAGTTGACATTGTCCCCGTCTCTTCCCTGTTGGAATGAATAAAATGGTGATACTGGGGATTGAGACTTCCTGCGACGAAACGAGCATAGGTATTTTAAAGGACGGGCGCATTGCTGCCAACCTCGTGGCAACCCAGGAAAAAATTCACACCCCGTATGGAGGTGTCGTACCAGAGCTCGCAAGCCGTGCACACCTTCTCTACATAGATGCCCTCTTTTTAAAAGCAATGGAAAAGGCTTCCATAGCGCCGGGGGATATTGACGCTATCGGGGTTACCAATTCCCCCGGGTTGAAAGGATCCCTTATCATAGGCGTCTCTTTTGCATGCGGCCTTGCCACGGCCCTCGGAATTCCTCTTTACATGGTCAACCACCTTTATGCCCACATAGCTTCAAGCTTCCTCGACCCTGAAATGAGTTTCCCTGCAGTGGGACTTGTCGTGTCAGGGGGGCACACCACTTTTTTCCACATGAATGGGCCGGTTGATTTCAAGGTCGCAGGGGAGACCGTTGACGATGCCTGCGGTGAAACTTTCGACAAGGTGGGAAGGATGCTTGGACTTGATTTCCCCGGCGGGCCGAACGTTGAAAGGGAAGCCCTGAAAGGTGACGAAAACAGGATAAGGTTTCCCGTTCCTCTTCTGTCTCCCGGTTCTCTTGATTTCAGCTTCAGCGGGCTGAAAACGTCGGTGCTTTATTATTCAAGGAAAAACGGCCCGGGCAGGAATGTGGCCGACATATGCGCCGGTTTTCAGAAAGCCGTGGGGGATGTCCTGGAAGAAAAAGCCAGGAGGGCGTTGGTAAAATACAGGCCTCGCTCAATGATCGTTGGGGGCGGTGTTATACAGAACGGTTACATAAGGAACAGGCTCAGGAAGGTCGCATCAGAAAAGGGAGTCAGGCTTTTCATCCCGCCAGTCGACCTGTGCATGGATAACGGTGCAATGGTGGCCCTGATGACATATTTTCTTGCGGTGGCAGGGGCGCCGCCTTCCCCGAAAAAGATATCAGTAATTCCTACCTGACAGATAGATGCACGGGTTTCATGGCATTGACTCTTCCTGCGCCGTTGTTTCGGACTGCGTGCCCGAGGAAAGGTACATGTTGATCGCCGCCTGGTGTTCCCTGTAAGTCCTTGAAAAATAGTTTCTCCCGTTTCCCATTGAAACAAAGAAGAGGTAGTTGGTTTTTCTCGGATTGATAGCAGCGGATATGGAATCCTTTCCGGGATTTGATATGGGACCTGGAGGAAGACCTCTGTGGGAATACGTATTGTAAGGGGAATTGATCCTGAGGTCCCGGGATGACAACCTGGCCTTTGATTTGCCGAGGGCGTAGAGGACGGTGGAACAACTTTGAAGGGGCAT
>JAKPNC010000221.1 GCA_029548585.1 bacterium
GCTCCCGAAAACCGGGGATCCAGGCCTTATCCTGAAGTCAGCCTTCTTCTTGTCATAAAAGAAGGGATCGCTATTTTCAATATTGTTTTGCACCTGCAAATCTTTTCTTATACTGCCCGATATCGTAAGAAGCGGGCCACCCACCCCTATATTCCTTTCTATCGTTATGTTGCGCGGCCATCCGAGAGGCCTTTTTTCTTTTTCAAGGGCGATTAAAAGCTGGGGGTATCTCGTGCTCCAGGGCGGCATCCTGTAATCAAACTTTCTCCATGCCCTTACAGCGTTTATCCCCGATTGTGTCAGCTTGTTTTCGGCTTCAACTATGTTGCTCCGGTTTCCCTGGCTGATGCCCGGGAAGCAATCCACGAAAACGTTATTCTCAAACCGGCAGTCCGGGGCTGATGAGGACATGCCGTTGGTCCTGTAAAGGACGTTCCCGGAAAGAGTCAGGTTGGAACTCAGCCCGTCAATGTGTACCGCCCTGACCCCATGGGAATCGTTGGGAGAAAAATGGCCTGTCACGTGGTGAATGAAGTTATTCTTAAGGATATTTCCCCTGTATGTCATTGCCTGGGGTATGTCCCATGTGTATATCGCCCCCAGTTCCTTTGAATGGGCGACTATATCGTGGATATCGTTGAACTCGATGATATGGTTGTTTGATGATATGCTGATCCCGTAATGGGGGCAGTCGTTTATCAGGTTGTGGGAAACCCTCTGCCCGATTCCTTCAAGCTTGATTGCGGGCCTGTTTCCTCCGCACAGACGGTTAAAACGGTATATGTGGTTATTCTCGGCAAGGAACCTGTTGGGTATGAGCTTTCTCCTGTTTTCGAAGGCCGCGGCATATCCTATGTGGTAATCCCTGCTTTCCGCCAGGCTTATTCCTCCCTCTCCCAGATCGTAAAGGTCGCATCCCACCACGGCGTGGCCCCATCCGCTTATTATTTTCACCCCCCATTGTCCGGCGTTTCTTATGGTGCATCCGGCCACAAGGTTGTTTTCTCCTCCGTCTATATTGACGCAATCCTTCCATGTCCCTTCAACCGTGAGGTTGTACAAGGCCATGTTAGAAACATCCTTCAGGGATACGACCGGCATGTTCAGGGTAGATACTATTACCTCGTTTTTGCTTGTATCCGCCGGAGGCCAGAAGTATAGCTTGCCGTTTTTCCTGTCGATGTACCATTCTCCCGGCATGTCTATTTCACTAAGTATGTTGTAAGCGAAGTATGGCGATCCCTTTGCAACGCTGGTGCCCGATGCCGTGATGCCTTTTACGTGCGCCCATCTCGGATCTTCGGCAAGGTAGAGGATCTTCTTAACGGTGTCTATCGATGTGACCTTTGCGTGCTTGAGCACGTACGGAAGCATGGGGCCCATGTACCCTTTCAGCCACACGTCGTCTTCTTCCGTCCACCTTTCAGGCCTGTTTCCGGAATAAATAAACTTTCCCATCTGGAAAGGCGTATTCCTGAATATTGCGTCTCCCTTGGGATTAACCAGGGCCGCTATCTTCACCCATCCGGTATTGGGCCATCTCGACATGGGCATGACCTGCCCGTTAAATATAACCTCCATCGCCCCGGGCATGGCAGTTCCTGAACCCCTGTTCAGGATGGTTCCGTAATCTGTAATCCCCTTCTCCCTCAGGTCCGCCACAACGACGTTCTTTCTTGCTTCCGGTGCAAGCCGCCTGAGAACGTCAGCGTCGGAAACCGGCTTGAATCCGGAAACCTTTTTTCCTCCCACCAGCCGGGCTTTCTCTCCCGGGAAGCTACGGTACACAATGGGCGATGCATCCGTCCCGGAATCTTCTCCCGTGAAAGAGACAGTTTCATCAACGAAATATTCCCCGCCCCTCATTACAACCGATATGCCGTCTTTTGGAATTCCTCCAGCCGATTTTATCCTGCGCACCTCTTCCTGCGCCCTTTTAACGCTTGCAAAGGGTTTCTCCAGTGTCCCGCTGTTCTTGTCGTCTCCCGAAGCCGATACGTATACCGACAGCCTGGGGTCGTTGACCCGTTTAGCGCGCTCTTGCCTGGGGTCGGGGACATCTTCTCCGTCTTTCAGCCCGTCTATGGATTCCAGCCTGTCTGCAAGCTCCAGCCTGTGTATTTCGTTGGGATTGTATTCTCCCTGCACCTCCATCATCAGCTTCCGGTATATTTCCCTCGCCTTGCCGTGTTTCTTCTCATTCCTGTAGGAGTCGCCGATGCCCATGCCGGCCCGCATGATGTCGTTCCCCGAGACGCCTTTGGTGCCGGCTATCATGGAGTATGCTTCCCTTGACCTGTCATGTTTCTTCTCAAGCCCGTATATATCCGCCCTGGTAAAAAGTGCGTAGGCGGTGTAGTTTGGAGACAGGTTTTTTATCTCCAGTATCGAGTCAACGGTCTTGTGTGCCTGCTGGTAATTCTTTTCCAGGCGGTAGCTTTCAGCCTCGCTGAAGAGGGAGAGTTCCAGGAGATTGTCCATGCCCCCGACATCCTTTATCTTTTTGTACTCGAGGCGCGCATTCCTGAAATCTCCTTTTTCAATCAGCCTGTCAGCCTTCTCAAGGAGCTCTTTTACCTTTTCGGCTCCCATCCCTTTCTCTCCGGAACCAGCTTTCTGTATCTC
>JAKPNC010000232.1 GCA_029548585.1 bacterium
CATCTCCATTGCCGGGAAGCGATATTCCGAGAGGATACTCATCCCCGTCCCCACACACCTTGAAATAAAGGCTGAAAACGACGGAATCTGAAGGATTGGACGGCCTTGCGGCTGTTATAGTATCTCCTGATAACACCCAGCCGTTTAGCGTCAGCCATGTTGTCAAATCCGCATTGGCGGGGTCAACGGCCATATAAAGGGTAGACGCCCTTGCAAGATTGAACGTAAGAAACGGATTCTCAGTCCTTGACGCATCGCCAAATTGCGTTCTGATAATTTCCCTGCATATAAGCCCTTCGGGAAAATCAGTTATCCTGTAACCTGTTGAACTGCCGCCATCCCCATGGTAGATACGATTGCCAGCCTGAACGGTATTCGTATCGTATTGCAGTCCGCTGACTGCCGTTATGCCGGTCATCAACAAGGAATATGCACGGGTAGTTTTAAGGGTAACCTTAAAATCCATCTTTTCCCAGTTGAGAGGGTTAAGAAGCATATTCGCCAGCTGGGTAAAAGTAACCCTTTCCCCTCCGTCATAGGTGGAGTTGTAAACCTGCTGGCTCAGGTAAACCTGGAACTGTTCCTTTGTTATCAAGAGATTATACGGAAACGGTATAAGCGAATAGAAATTATCCACCAGCTCCTGCGCGCCTTCCTTCATCTCTATCTGGCAAGAACCTCCGGCGGTTATATAAGCCTCTCCTCCTATCGTTGTGCCCTCTCCGTCCGTCGGATTGCCTTCAAGGCCTGCCATTATATTGAATATCATGAAACGATTATCAGGGTCTTGGTTTATAAAGTCAATGGTATCCTGTGTCCAGTTCAGGCCGCATGGGTGGTAGGCTACGGAAAGACGGGCAATATCTTCTGCCGGATCATTCGGTTCTATTACAAACATAAAACCGGTTTCCGCGTAACAGCCGTACCATAAGACTTCGCCAAGCGGCCATATCGCACCTTCCGGAACAACATCAAGCGCAGGAGTGACCTCAAAATATTCGCTCCCAAAGTATCCTCCCAACCCCTCCGCATTCAGATGCAGTGTGCCTTCGGGAAGCGTAGGCAGAACAACGGCAGAACTGCCTCCTCCGCCACTGCAGGCAATCCCCATTGCAAGTACCAATGCGGCAAATAATACTGCCCACATCTTTTTCATTATGTTATTCCCCCTCTTATAATGCTTTTAGTTGATTATTGTATCATGTTTTCCCCCCTTCAAAAATTTATTTTTGCCCGTTTCGTTCCGGATTCGGAATGAGGGAAAAGGTGTGTGGTATAATAAAAATTATGAAGAAATGGATTTTGACGGCGGTTTTTGTTTTTGCAACAGCGGCCCACTCTCAAAACCTGGCGGATTATGAAAAGATTATCACCGAGCATACCCTTGCCAACGGCATGTATTTTATAATCATAGAAGACCATACAGCCCCGGCGGTTTCTTTCGCCATTCACGTCAATACGGGAAGCGTTGATGAAAAGTACGGGGAAACGGGCATCAGCCACCTCATAGAACACCTCGCTTTTAACGGAACTGAAAGAATAGGGACGAGAAGCTGGGGGGAAGAAAAGAAGATACTTTCCGAGCTTGACAGTGTGTACGAGAAACTGCTGGAAAAATCGCAAAAAAGCATGGTGGAAGCAACCAGAAAAATCCCCCTTAGTCCCCCTTTT
>JAKPNC010000245.1 GCA_029548585.1 bacterium
CTCCGGCCAGAAGGGATAAAAAGAAAAGGAGGATTAAAAAATGGATTTTCCAAAGAATTTCTTTTGGGGTACGGCAACGGCCGCATACCAGATAGAAGGCGCGGCAAACGAAGACGGAAGAGGACTTTCCGTATGGGACATGTTCTGCAGGAAGGGCGGGAACATATGGAACAACCAGTCGGGGGAAATAGCCTGCGACCATTACCACAAGTACAAGGAAGACGTGGCCCTTATGAAGGAACTCGGCATAAAGGCATACAGAATGTCAGTTTCATGGCCCAGGGTCATCCCCGCCGGAACCGGCAGAGTGAACCCCCCGGGATTGGGGTTTTACGACAAACTCGTGGACGAGCTCGTTAAAGCCGGAATAGAACCTTTCATAACCCTCTTCCATTGGGATTACCCCTATGAGCTTTACTGCAGGGGCGGATGGCTCAACCCCTCGGCCCCGGACTGGTTTGCAGAATACACTGTAAAGGTGGTTGAAAAGCTTAAGGACAGGGTAAAGAACTGGATCACCATCAACGAGCCCCAGTGTTTCGTGATATACGGCCACAGGGACAACAAGGCCGCTCCCGGAGACATGCTGGGCAAAGAAGAGATCATACGGATACACCACAACGTGATGCTGTCCCACGGAAGATCGGCGCAGGCTATAAGGGCATGCCTGGGAGCAAAGGCTTCCATCGGGTACGCGCCGGTGGGAGTCGTGGGCATTCCGGCGGGAAGATCGGGTGAAGAGATACAGGCCGCCAGGGATTTCATGTTCAAAAGTTCCGGCAAGGATTTCTGGTGCAACAGCTGGTGGATGGACCCGGTTTACAGGGGAGAGTATCCCGAAGACTACCTGGCCCTTTACGAGAAGATGCTTCCGGCAGGATGGAAGAAAGATCTTGATACAATATGCCAGCCCCTCGATTTCTTCGGGGTGAACATATACAACGGACGAGTCCCCCGCCCCGGAGAAGTAATCGACAACCCCGTGATCCCGGAAAACGTCCCCCTCAATACACCCATGACAAATTTCGGCTGGCCGGTAACGCCCGAAGCCCTTTACTGGGGACCGAAATTTTTCCACGAAAGATACGGGCTGCCCGTTATCGTTACAGAGAACGGGATGGCCAACGTGGACTGGGTAAGCATGGACGGAAAGGTACAAGATCCGCAGAGAATAGATTACATCAGGAGATACCTGCTGGAATTTTCAAGGGCTTACAGGGACGGAACTGACATAAAGGGATATTTCCTCTGGTCGCTGCTGGATAATTTCGAATGGGGAGACGGCTACAAGCAGAGGTTCGGAATAACTTACGTAGATTACCGTACACAGAAAAGAATTCCTAAGGATTCCGCACTCTTTTACAGGGACGTGATAAGGACCTCGGGCGGCGCTCTCTCCACTTGACAGGCCAGTTCCGGTATTGTAACATGATTCCACAGTCAAGAGGAGAAAAATATGTCGCAGGTGACCGAACTCACTTTTCTGGAACAGCTGGCAAAAAGGTCGAAACTGCCTGTTCCTGAATACGCAGTCGCTCCATTGGAAAGGCGCAGGATTAAAGCCCTTTTCGACCGGTGGAACAAGGCTGTAATAAAGGCCGATGTCCTGGCGGGTAAAAGAGGGAAAGGAGGTCTCGTAAGGGTATGCGGAGACCCGGCCCGCGCCCAGAACGACATAAGCGAGATACTCCACAGCCACATCCATGGAAGACAGCCAAGGGCAGCTTACCTGGTCCAGTTCATACCGGCGGAACTCGAGATTTACACCGCGGTGACATACAACTCATCATTCCTCGGCCCGTCCCTGACAATATCCCTCCACGGCGGTGTGGACATAGAAACGGTCGAAGAAAAGTACAAGAGGACTATTCCTGTGGATGTTTACAAGGGTTTGGATGCCTACCAGGCAAGCCAGGTCCTTTCAAGCCTGAAATGTCCGAAGAAACTCATCAGCCCTTTTTCAAGGTGCCTGGTAGATTTCTGGGATTTCTTCATCTCCAGCGGAATGAAGATGTGCGAAATAAATCCCTGGCGCATCACTCCCGGAGGAAATATCTTCGCCTGCGATTTCAAGGGAATCCTTGATGAATCCAACTTCAAGACAAGAACCCTCGAGATTGCCTTCCCGGAGTATCCCGAGAATGCCACGCCCTTCGAGGAAGAGATGAGAGAACTGGCCTCCTCCTCGCACCAGGGGCAGATACATGTTTCATCCCTCTCGGGCAACTCCATTCTGCCCATACTTTTCGGAGGAGGCTCGTCTACAATAATAATAGAGACCCTTCTCAACCACGGGGGAGACCCCATATTCCTTTCAGACTTCGGAGGAAATCCTTCATACGAAAGGATGCATTCTGCAGCCTCCGCCTGCTTCAGGCACCATCTTTCCCATGCGTCCCTGCTTCTCATCCTCGGGGGCAAGGCAAACAACACGATGATAGATATCACGTTCCAGGCCGTCTCCAACGCCCTGAGAGAGCATTTTGAAGAATACGGGCCCGTCTATATACCGGTTGTCATCGGGAGGGGAGGCCCGCGCCTGGCAAAAGGAATGTCGGCCATCAAAGAGACTCTTGAGACCCTCGGGCTGCCTTACGTGATTTTCGGCCACGATACACCGGTTACCATGGTTGCGGAGTACGCCGCAAACCTTTCAAAAGGATTCTCAGCCACGAGAAAAAAATGAGAGCAAAAAAACTTACCGACATACTTGAAAAGGGAGACCGGGTAGCGGTTTCCAATATAACCGGACGTGAAGCCATCAAGGTCACCGCCGTATCCCAGAAGTACTGCAACAATATAACCGGAGGCTGGGCCCTGGGTAAAGACGGCCATCTCCTTGAGTTTGAAACCGGACACTCCATACCCGTATTCGCAACTTTCGGAGAGCTGATAAAAAGCCTTCCCAGGGAGAAGCTTCCCAACAAGATAGTCGTTTACTCTCCTCCGGAGGCGGTTTACGGAGAGGTAAAGGAGATCCTCTACTTCGGCAAGGATATCGTGGAGACCATTTTCGTTATAACCGAGCACGTGTCCATAGAAGTGACGGCAAAGATCCACCTTCTCGCCCGCGAAGCGGATATCGACCTGATTGGATGCAACACGCTCGGATTCATAAACGTGCACGACGGAGTCAGGGTTGGAGCGATCGGAGGTGACACGCCTGCAGAAAGTTTCAGGAAAGGAAGCGCTTGCATCATATCAAACAGCGGAAACATGGTAACCACAATGGCAACCTACCTTCTCTCTGCCGGGACAGGCACCTCCTTCGGGATATCCACCGGAAAAGATCCCCTCATAATGACCCCGTTGAAAGAGTTCATTGCCCTTGCGGCAAAAGACAGGAATACCCGCTTCGTTATTCTCTACGTTGAACCCGGAGGAGTATACGAGAAAGAAGCTGTAGAGATCATGGAGAATGCCGGCTTTCCCAAGCCTGTCATAGTCTACGTCACAGGGCAGATTCTTGAAAAGCAGGATGTTGCTCTCGGACACGCCGGGGCAGTCATCGAAGGAAGCTTTACACGGGCAACTGAAAAGATGGCCATCTTTGATAATTATTTCGGCATTGAACCGTTTGATCCTTCAAGAAAATACGAGAGAAATCCACGGTCCCTTAAAGCCCTTAAAAAAGGCATCAGGATACAGACACTGCACCATCTTCCCCAGGCCGTCAGCCTTATCTGCAGGATGAACAGGGAGGACAGGGATTTCACCCCCAGAGAAAGGATACAACTGAATCCCTGGTTTGTAAACCTCAGAGAGCTGGGGAAAAAGCTTCCCGCCCCGCTGGTTCTTTCCCAGGGAAAAATTCCGGAACCTTACGGCGCCCAATTCGCGCAACTGGCAGAGAACAAACTCGGCAAAACAGTCATAAAGCGGAGCATGAGAAA
>JAKPNC010000024.1 GCA_029548585.1 bacterium
GACACCGTCAAGGCGGGAGACGTGGCAAGCCATTTCGGCGGAGACCAGATGCTGGCAAGGAATTTCATCAACATAGTCAGGGGCAGGGAGAAGAAATCTATCGCCTCTGTGCAGGACGGGATACAGAGCGTTTACGTATGCCTTGCCGCAAGGGAATCAGTCCATAGCGGCCGGTTTGTCAGGGTAAGGCAGGTTGGGCAGGTATAAGCAGGCCGGAGAAGGCGCACAATCAGGCGTTCCGATGCCGGGTTTGCAAAAAAGCCAGATAAAGGAGTATCATGGGAAGAATCAAAAGAAAGATGTCCATGCTTCACAATAAGAAGATAAAAAAGGCAAAAGACAGGCTTAAATCCTTTGACAAGGGAAAGATCTCCGGAGACAAGCTGGGCAAGTCCGCCGGAAATATGCTTGTAAAGAGGCTGAAAGCCGGTTACAAGCTTCCTGCAAAGCATCAGTCAGCGCCGAAGAAAGAAGCTGCAGCCTGATTTCAGAGTTTTGTATATCTTGTTTTAGGGAGAGGTCGCATAGAGGCCGAGTGCGCGCGCTTGGAAAGCGCGTATCCGGAAACGGATCGTGGGTTCGACTCCCACCCTCTCCGCTGATAAGGCATATTCCATCAAATCCGGTATGGCAGAATGAAGAAGATTGGTAGGAAGAATTATCTCTATTCCCTGCTTGAAGCGTTCCTTTTTTTTGTGAGAATCTGGCATTCCGATACGGGAACCCTCATGTCCATTTCAGTTCCGTGATCGCTGTGGTCGAGAAACTCTCCCGCGGCTCCCGCCGCCCTTCCGAGGGCGAAAAGGACTAAAGGTATGGAGACTGCCCTTTGGATGGTGATCTTCTTTTCAACCAGCAGCTTCCATGAAATCCCAAGGCAGACGCATGCAATGGCGGCGTCTATATTCACGGCGAGGACCTTCGATGTCGCCCCGGTCGCTTTGAGCTCAAAAGCCAGCTTGTGGTAGAAATCGAGAAAAACGTTGTAAATCTCCTTATCCTTTATGTACCTGCTGATAACCTGTTCTCTGGGGTCGTAGTTTACTTCGCCATCTTTGAAGACAGGGTGTCCAAGGCAAGGGATCCTTTCGTACTCAAGCCCGCTTTCCGTTGCAAGGTTCTTCTGCTTTTTAAACCTGAGGGTTTCTTCAAGCACAATCTTCTCAACCAGCGGGCCTGCTTCTTTCTTGTCGTATGGATCCGCCAGCCCGGTTTTTTCAAAGATGCGCAGAAGGTATTCCGTAGCCCTTTTCCCGTTTCCTCCGTGGATCTCCCCGATGGCCGCAAGCGCCGCTATCATGCCTGTATGGGGCAGGTTTCCGGCCGAAGCGGACAGTTTCGCTCCCTGAGCGGATATTGTTCCCGGTCCGTTGCTCATGGATGATATGAGGCACATCGATACCAGGTCCGATTCGAACCTATGCCTGGCAGGCTCGCCGTACCAGGCCAGTATCAGGGTTTCGGCAAGGTTCTTGTCCCGGATCATCTCCGTTACGGGTATGCCGTATATGGTGGTGGAGGTGCCGTCGTTTCCAGAGGCAAAACTTGCGTTTCTCATGCTCCGCTTTA
>JAKPNC010000048.1 GCA_029548585.1 bacterium
GCTCAGGTCTTAATGAGATAGCCCGTCCGCTTTATCTCAATGACAATTTCGGTGTTCATTAAAACAAACCGCCTATGCCTTCGACTCCACCATCATGGACTTGTGCCTTCCGCTTTTCCCCTGGGCAATATTTGTAAAACCAGGGCTGCCATTAAACTTCACACGCTTTTAAATCTTCAGGCAGTATTCCTGGATTTATCACACAAACATAATAGGCCTGCTTATTGTTTAACCGGATTCCGGACCTTATCATTTTGTCCTATGGGCACGAGGCGAAAGCGTGGATACTAACTTTTTGAAATCTTTGGAAATACTAAATGTTATTAACGGCATCTCCGAATTAGTTATTTGTCACCTCTTTATGGAAATAAGATTATTTCTAAACCTCTGGAACCCGCTTGTGTCAAAGTGTGACGAAACTCTTACAAAAATGTGGATGGAGGGAACAATTATGGTAAAAATAAAATTTGACAATTTTTAGGATGTATGATAGAGTGACATATAAGGTTTAACTTGAAAATTAACCTGTGAGCCACTGCCCTGCTTTCATGGTGCGGAGGAGGGTTTACCTGCGCATGGAATTTATACAGGCATGTTTTCAAACAGGCGAAACGGATTTAAATAAATATTCACGCAAAAAGAAAGGAGGTGATATAAACATGAGAGAAAAAGAAAGCAGAGGGTTCACCCTGATAGAGCTTCTTGTGGTGATTGCTATTATAGGGATATTGGCATCTCTGTTGTTACCTGCTCTCGATAGAGCAAGGGCAAGAGCAAGGATGACAGCATGTATAAACAATCTGAGGCAACTGGGTCTTGCTTTAAACATATATGCTCAGGACTGGAGCGGATGGTTTCCTTACCACGATTTTGATGATACCTACTGGTCGTTTAAAGGTAATGATTACGGACATTTTTCATCAGTTACAAACTGTTCTCTTGGGCTTCTTACAGGGATGCCTGATCCTGAAACACCAGCACTTGAAACCCCAAAGTATGTAACAGATTTCAGACTCTTTATCTGCCCTGGAAATAAGAGCGGATGGAAACCGTCAACAGACCCTAAGGGTGCTCTATACAGGAATGTTTCAGGTCGCTTAGTTGCAACGAAAACTCCAGAAGGATGTTCACTAACCTATATGTATGCGGCTGGTTTGAGTGTGCAGACACACCCGGAAACTGTTATTATGGCAGATGCGCCGGCTGCAGATTTCGGTTATGGTTATGGTTGGCGTTTATATGAAAGGAGCGAGAACCATGGCCGTGACGGATTAAATGTTCTTTATATTGACGGTAGAGTTGCAACAATATCTACTACAGCTTTACCTATAAATAATCCCGGAATAGCTCAATGGGTAGGTATTAACAGGTCTCGATTTTATTTTTCTCCTTATGAAGGCAATAATTTGGTAGTTAATAGTCCTACAAGGTTGAGAATGCCTTCTCCCCAATGGTGGTAGGAAGAAGTCATAAATAAAGACAAGTGAGGTGAGGTCAAATGAAAAAGAAAAAAGGGTTTACTCTTATAGAGCTTCTTGTGGTGATTGCTATAATAGCTATTTTGGCAGGGATGCTTCTGCCAGCTCTCAGTAAAGCAAGGGCAAGAGCTAAATCAGCTACTTGTGTCAGCAACTTAAAACAAGTAGGACTGGGTATCCTTATGTATGCAGAGGATTGGGAAGGATGGTCTAATCTGCGTATAAGTTCAGGACATCCAAAAGAAGCAAAAACATTTGGGAATTATACAGGGTATATAGACCCAAAAGTGATATGCTGCCCCTCAGCAAAACCTTTTGAATATACAAGAAATCCTGCTGACGGCTACTATGGCAGGAGAAGTGGTTATTTTTCCGGTGGGTCTACTAATGTTTATTATTACCCATCGGATGGATGGATCCGTGTCTCAGCAGTAGACTACAAAAGGAATGACTTATGGATAATGTCCGATTCTCTGACAATACCAAAACCGGGTGGCTGGGCGAGTTCTTTGCCAGGCGGCCCTTATTATCTTTGCCAGAGATATGAAACGGGACAAGGGACTATGACTTCAGCAAGTGAATATGGAACTGCACATTTCAGGCATAACGGTCTAATAAACCTTCTTTTTGTTGATGGGCATGTGGAGACTGCAACAGAAAACAGGTTTCTACAAGCGACGATGTCTCATATAGGGGATGCTCCCAATTACCGTTTTTGGTGGATACAGCTGCAGGATAGGACACAAAAAAAACTTTCATGGGGAGATTAAGGAGTTTTTGTTAAATTGATAAGCTTCCCCAAAAGCTATGTCACCTCTTCCTGGACAGCACTTTTTTCCGCAACTTTTCATTTTCTATTTATAGGGACATAACCGGGTAGAATTTCTGCGGTTTGTTTTTGGGGGTAAGGTCCTTGGCATACTGCAATTGTATATTGGAAGTCTAATGATTCCACATTAAAAATAGGTAAATATTTTGACAAAATAAAAGCAAAGTGCATAACAATTCGCCATCTGTCAAAGAACTGCACCTCATCCGAACCGTTGAGATTCTTAAGAGAAGCATTTCAGGATGACAAGACAGAAAGCCCCCCTCACCCTACCCCTCTCCCCTATGGGTAGAGGGTGAAAGAGATGGGGAGGTATCCGCTCCCAAAGGTTGAGGAAGAAAAACATGCAAGCAACGGTGGCCTTTTCCTTCTACCCTTGGGGGAGAAGGACGAAGGATGAGGGGGTTAGTTGCTGTTACGTTGGTTCGCTCCCCGTTCTCCTCATCCTATCTTAAAGCCCCCCTCACCCCAACCCTCTCCCCTATGGGTAGAGGGAAAAAGAGTGTGCCTCCTCACCTCTCTTGCCCTGCGGGCTTCGGTCAACGGGCTTCTGCCTACGTTAAAACTTCGGCGGACAGGCACTGACTCGCCCTTTGTGCTATACGGTGCTCATTATTCTTCGCACCAGCTCCCCTCCTCCGCTAAAGCTGCGGACGGGCATGCCCTCTCCCCCAGAGGAGAGGAAGAAGAGATGGAAATGAATCCTCTATCCCTATGGGTAGAGAGTGAAAAAGAATCCGACATGAGGATTAAGATCTGTTTTTTACCAGGCAGAGGTACAACTCTTCGTGTGAGAGCTGTTTCCCGGTGCCGTCCATAACCCTCATGGAATCGGCCGAAATCTCATCCACCAATGATATGCCCCCGTCTATGATGCCGAATTCCATCTTTATGTCAATGAGGCGAAGCCCCTTCCCGGCAAGGTCCCCTTCAATCCTTTTGGTTATCCTGCGGGTCAGGTCCTTTGCAATCTCAAGCTCTTTTCTGGTTAATAATCCAAGGGCCACGATCGAATCGTCGTTTATAAGCGGATCTCCCCTCTCGTCGTCCTTGAGTGTTATCTCCACGATGCAATCCAGCTCCTGTAGTTTTTCCCGGACGTATCTCCCGTAACGTTTCACGAAACTTCCGCAGGCAAGCCTCCGGCAAACAAACTCGAGTCCGCCTCCGTCACTGCATACTTTCTTGCCAGGAAGCAGGGCTTCCCTGACCTCCATAGCGCTGCCCCCGACATCAACGGAAACAAGGTGAGTCGGAATACCATCTTTTGAAAGAATGTCGTAGAAATAGCGCGTAAGCTCAAGGGACATCCTGCCTTTCCCTTCTATCTTGCCCATGACAGTGTTGGAACCAGGATCAACCACTCCGCCCTCTCCGGTCACGTCGTCCTTGAAACGTATAAGCAGGTTCCCGGACGGCTTTTTGTATATATCCTTTGTCTTGCCTGAATATATCTTTTTCATTTTAATAAGTTCTCCTTAGTACAGGCGGTTTTCAAACTGCCATTGTTCACTTTACTGTCATTATAACCTTTGCACGATTGAGCCTGCCATACCTGTTTTCTGCAACCAGCCATATCGTGCATTCTCCCGCTTCGGAGAAGAGGTTTGCTGGCACGGTAAAACTTCTTTTGAGAAGATCATCTTCCGTTATCCAGACATGGTGGCACCCGTAAGGATCTCCGGCTTTTGTCAAGTAGGCAAGAATGGGCCTGATGTTGTCTGAATTGAACTTAACCTCCCACGGTTCCCCGATCCTGAGATCCCCGCCGGGCACGGACAGGGACAGGTCGCAGACTGAAAATTCGCAAGCCGGGCTTTCCGAACCGTCCTTCATCACGCACAGGGCAGTATAATCGCCGCAGGTGTTAAAGGAGCGTTCGACAATACCCGGCCCGTCCAGGGGGATTTCTTCGACAAGGTTTTTCCCGCGCCTGACAAGAAGGGTTTTAACGCCCCGCGAGTCCCTGTCCATGACGTTTATCTTTACCGCCTGCCCCCTGTAATACGGAACCCAGTCGCCGAGATCAAGCAGGAGAACCCGGTTTATCACGGGCTTCGAGGAGTCCTCGGCATAATTCGGAAAGAGAAAGGAATCTGCTCTGTTCTTTCCCCGCCAGGCGTCCGGATCGGTGATCCTGTAAACCTTCCTGTTGTCAGCGGCAATATGCAAGTTGAACTCCCCGGCCGTCCGGAGAGTATCCCTGGTGGTCGGAGGCCAGCTGTCTTCGATCCTTACGTGGGTCACCCTGCCCTTCTCCTTTATCACATCGGTTATGAGCTCCACGTGGGACCCGCCGTTTGGTTTAAGGGGCGGATAGTATACAAAATCCCCTGCCTCGACTGCCTGGGCATCCTGGGGATCAACGGGAACGATGCCCTCGCGGTAGGGCGGATTGTGAAGGCGGCTCACATACCAGTAGCCGCACTGGAACGCGTAGCTGGTAAAGGAGGAGCATACCTTGCCGTAGTATCCGGCGGCATTGGTCACCTTGCCGGCAAGATTCTCGGTGTACAGGACGCTTTCCGGGTTCTCCACCGCCGCAAGAAAAGTCTTAAGGTATATATCGAAACCTATATACCTGCCCACGGACTTGACGCTCGAATATGGAACACCCGTGTATTCCGTTCCTTCCTTGAAGAATCCGCCTCTCCTGTTTGGCATTGTGCCTGCAACGGGGATCCATTTGACGGTGGACATGATACGGGCATATTCAACGGCCTTCTTCTTCCATTCCGGCAATACGTCCTTAAACTTTTGCTCCATTGTCGCTCCCCCGGGATTCAGGCCGCCGGGCTCCGAATAGGCAGACGCGTAACAGAGGGCCGTCATCAGGGCAAGCGGCAGTAAGACCTTCCTGCAGTTTTTAACCATGGAAATATTCCTTAAAATGTCTTCTTGTTGAAAAGAACAGCGGGTTGAAATGAAAATACCATGATATTTTACCAGCATTCGGCATGTCCGGCAAATACGGATTCCTGCCAGGCCCGACTCCATCATCCCCCGTTTCAATCCTCCTTGCCAAGTCTATGGCGGACATGTCATCTATACGGGGGGAAAGGGCAAAAGATGGAAAGCCCCCCTCACCCTCCCCTCTCCCCTATGGGTAGAGGGTAAAAGAGTGTGCCCCCTCACCTCAATCCTCTTCCCCAGAGGAGAGGAAGAACATGCAAGCAACGGTAGCCTTTTCCTTCTACCCCTGGGGGAGAAGGGTGTTGGTGCGAAGAGTAATGAGCACCGTATAACACAGAGGGCGAGTCGGTGAGCCCGTTGACCGTAGCCCGAAGGGCAAGAGAAGGATGAGGGGGTTAGTTGCTGTTACGTTGGTTCGCTCCCCGTTCTTCTCGTCCTATCTTAAAGCCCCCCTCACCCTCCCCTCTCCCCTATGGGTAGAGGGGAAAAGTGTGTGCCCCCTCACCTCAATCCTCTCCCCCAGAGGAGAGGAAGAAGAGATGGAAGGTATCCTCTTCCCTATGGGCAGAGGGTGAAAGAGATGGGGAGGTACCCTTCTGACATCAGGAATTTGCCCTTTTGAAAGCCGCGAGCTCGCGAAAATCGTCATTCCCGAGTATATTGAAATGGAAGATAGCTATCCCGGCCGCACCGGCTTTCATTGCGTCTTCGGCCTGTTTCACCATCTCGGAAGGCGAAATCTCGCCAACACTGCTCTTGCGGCCTATCCCGTCGTAAATGGGAGCGGAAGACTTAACGAGGGCAAGCTGTTCCTTCAGGCGCATGAGATGGAAATCGCTGTCAGTGGAGTAATTCATCGGGCATATATAGTCCATCAGTCCTTCATGCGCCCAGGCAACCCAGTCCTGTCCTTCCACCATAGAGGAAAACTTGCCCCAATCCTGTTCCTCTTTACGACTGGTCCCGAAGTATCTCTCAAGGAGCGCGGGAGACAGAGGCAGAGGCGTTCCCAGGTAATGGGCTCGCGAAGCCATCGAAAGCTTTATGCCTTTAGGCTTGACCAGGTCCCTTATCCGTAAAACCATTTCGTGTATGTTATCCTCCCTGAACTGTATGAACTTGTGGAGGATCCCGGGAACCTTAAGGTCCTCCGGGCTCACTGTGTCCATTCCGAGGAGTTCCATGTATTTCTGCCGGCAGGCTTCGCATTGACATGGATGTTCGAGGGATTCTCCTGTATCGTGATACCTGACGCCATCGAGGTGGATGCCGTCTACATCGTAGTTCTCCATTATATCGGAAACTATTAGCACGCCGGTATCCCTGGTCTCCTTCCAGGAGGCGCACATCTGCCTGCCGGGAGGCTTGGTTCCGGGCTTGCCGGGAAAGTAACTTCTCCTCACTTTCTCCTGGTCGGAAATCCCCATGGCGCTTATGGGAAGGACCACCGGGTGAACCTCTATGCCTCTCTCTTTTGCAAGGGCAAGCACCCTTGAAAAGGTGTCCTGGACGGATTCGTATTTCAGCCGGGTCCTGTACCTTGCGTTTCCTCTTGAATGGATGAATGGAAGAAGGATATTAATGCCTCCTTCCATGGCCTGATCCATTCTTTGCCTTGTCTCTTCATCGCTTCCTTTGAAATCCCTTTCAAGATGACACCAGCACGCAATATCCATAACCCCTCCCTTATTTGCCCGCCGCCGGGCATATGAGAACCATAATAAGAATGACTTTTTTTCTCCTTGAAATGATAATCCGGATGATAATATTATACATTCAAACGGCCGGGCATAAAAACAACGGCAGGGACTTGATTGACAGAAGAATGCAAATCCAATAAGATATTATTCAGAAAAACTCCCGGGACTTTTTAAGGCTCTGATACAAGCGGAGGAACAAATGAGATGGCAGGGAAGGAGACAGAGCAGTAACGTCGAGGATATGAGAAGTTCAGGAAGCAGGGCCATGCGAATCGGCGGAGGACTCAGCGGAATAGGCATACTTATAGCCCTCGGATACATGCTTCTTGGCGGCAATCCTTCCGACATAGCTAACGTCCTGCAGAACGGGCAGTCATACTCTGTTGACCAGGATCATGTCCTGACGGAAAACGAAAAGGAGATGGGGGAATTCATCTCCACCGTACTGGCGGATATCGAGGATGTATGGCACGAGCAGTTCCGGCAGATGAAGATGGAATACGCTGAACCCAAACTGGTGCTTTTTTCCGGGGAAGTGCAGACAGACTTCGGTTATGCCAGCGCCTCGACAGGCCCGTTCTATTCGCCCGGAGATTCCAAGGTATACATTGACCTCACGTTCCTCCAGGACATGCAGAAACAGCTCGACGCGCCGGGGGATTTCGCCATGGCCTACGTGCTTGCCCACGAGGTGGGGCACCACGTCCAGAACCTGCTGGGAATCACCGACAGCGTAATGGCTGAAAGAGAGAAATTGAGCGAGAAGGAATTCAACAGGCTCATGGTCAGGCTGGAACTGCAGGCCGACTTTCTTGCGGGATTGTGGGCGCATTATGCCAGCCGGATTCCCGGGTACCTCGACGAAACGGACATAGAGGAAGGGCTCAACGCCGCCAGCGCCGTGGGGGATGACAGGATAATGAAGCAATCCCGGGGATATGTCGTTCCCGACGCGTTCACCCACGGGACGTCTGAACAGAGGGCCAGGTGGTTCAGGAAAGGTCTCGAGACCGGGGACATACGCCAGGGAGATACTTTCAGTGCCCCCGGACTTTAAGCCGGAGGAATATTCCCTGACACTGCGACAGTTTCAGCCCAGCCCCACAAGGATCAGTCCCGCCATGATGACCAGGATCCCCGTGATACGGGGGATATCCCGCGGTTCCTTGAGAAACCACATCCCGGCGAAAGCCCCCAGGGGTATGCTCAACTGCCTGAAAGCGGCGACATAACTGACATTTTTCACAAAAGCCATGGAAGAGAGAACCAGACCGTAGGTAAAAAATATCGACACCCCGGCAAGAAAGGCGAGCCTTATGTCCCTGCGTTTCCCTGAAAAGAATTGTCCGAAGCGGATCCTCTCGCCCCTGATAAACATTATGCCTGCCGCCAGCCAGATGAAACATGCCGCACCCTCGATCAAAAGGTACAGAAAGGCCGCGTTGAAAGCGTTGAACCTGCCGCCGGGCAGGCTCCTCATGCATGAAAGCGCGGTATCATCTATGACAGTGTATCCGGCTGTTCCTATAGCGGCCAGGAGAGCAAAGGCACAGCATGCCTTCAGGTAAATCTTCAGGGAAAAATCCCTGAAACGCCTGATCGGCAGAAGGAAACACCCGGCAACCACCATGAGAATGCCTGCCAGGGCCCAGGGACCTATTTCGCGGGACCTCCCAAGGATGAAGCTCACGATAGTCACCACGAGTATCGGAGAGGATCTGGCTATGGGATATGCAATGCTTATATCTCCTTTCCTGTAAGCCGCTGCAAGGGCAAAATAGTATAATGCCATGCAGAAGCCTGCCGCGGCTGACAGTTTCCAGACACGGGCAGTAAGAAGGAAGAGCTCTTCCCTGAAAAGCAGGGCAAGAGGTGAAATGCAGACCGTGGCAAAACCTATGGCGAAAAAAAAGAATGCTCCTGAAGGCTTGCTGCTCTTGCTGAGCAGGTTCCAGCCGGCATGGGTAAATGCTGATATTATGATCAGAACGGCCGCGGTAAAAGACATACTGGTAGCTCCCTGCCCGCCCGGGTCGGGCCATCTTCACAGATCCCTCTTCCCTGCCGGGAGGCTATAGGATACAACATGGCCCGTAAGTATGCAAACCGTGCGTAGAAAGAATCTCTGAAGGATGTTTCAGCAGGATTCACACGGGAGAAGATGCAATCCGCTTTCCATTTGACGTTTCCCGTGATGCACGATAATGAAATAAAAATTGAACTTTTGACCGTTTTGGTCTAATATGCTACAATTCCATAATGTCTGTTGACCGCGACTCCGCACAGAGGTAAGATAAGACTTATTCACTCATGAAGAGGGATAAGGCGAACAATAGTCCGGAACTCCTTGTAAAATGACAAAAACAGAACCCGAGAACAGGATAAAAAAGAGGATAATGCAAATATCCCGTGAGCTTTATGCCCGGTACGGCTTCAGGAAGACCACCCTGAACGATATAGCCAGGGAGCTCGGCATGACAAAAAGCTCCATATATTACTACTTCGGGAACAAGGAAGAGATAGGGATTATAAAGGAAATACTCGGGGAAGGCAACAGGCAGGGTGTTTTCAGTGTTCAGGATATAGATATGACGGCCCTTAACATGCTTAACATACTTAAGGGGCTTGAACATTACTACATCGGCGGAAAGAAAGGAAGAAATCTCAAAAAGGCCATGGAAAATATGGTCTCCCTCTTTTTGAACGGTCTCATCAAGAGATAACTTAAGAGTATCGGGAGGAACGCATGAGAAGGTTGACCGCGGTTGTTCTTTTATTGATGGCATCCGGCCCTGCCTTTGCCGGTTCAAAACTTATAACCCTTGAAGAAGCAGTAAAAACAGCCCTTTCAAGCAACCTGGAGATAATGGCGGGAGAAGAGAAGATCCGCCAGGCAGAATCCGGGGTGAGGGAAGCCCGAACGTTCTTCCTTCCCAGGGTGTCATCGTCCTTCAGTTACACCCGCATGAACGAGGGCATGGAAACGATGGGAATAAAGGTCATGGATGCCAACCTTTACAACCTGGGCATAACCCTGCTGCACCCCCTTTACACAGGGGGAAGGCTCGATGCGCTATATGGACAGGCAAAGGAGAACGTCAGGATGAGCGGATACGAGCAGGACGGTGTGATACAAAACATGGTGGTGGAAACCAAGAAGGGCTACTTCTCGATACTCAAGGCTATGAAAGGGGTCGAGACGGCATTAAAACAGAAGGAAATGGCGCAGGAACACCTCAGGAAAACGGAGCTGCTTTTCAAGGAAGGGATCGTGACAAAGATAGACGTCCTGAAAACGGAAGTTTTACTTTCGGAGATAGAGCAGTCGATCCTCAGGACAAATAACTCGGTATCCCTTGCAAAGGCGGGCTTTGGTTTTCTCCTGAACATGCCGCTCTCAGAGCAGTTCGAGGTGGAGGACATCCTCGAAACGCAGAAGGAGAAGCATGACCTTGAACACTGGACAGTACTTTCATACGGGAACCGGCCGGAGATAAAACAGATGGAGAGCCTCTCCCGGATATACGGCTACAACACCGAGCTGGAAAAAAGCAGGCGCAAGCCGCAGGTTTCCATGCTTTCCAACTACAATTTCCAGAAGGGATCCGTAACACCCGTCGACAAGTGGGACAATAGCTGGAACATAGGCCTTGCCGTGGAGTTTGACGTGTGGAACTGGGGAGAGACCAGGGAAAGGATTGAAAAAACGATCCACGCGAAGAAGGAGATAGACACCCGGCACGAGCTCCTGAAGAAGGCCGTCGAGCTTGAAGTTAAGAGCGCTTTCCTGAACCTTGAAACTGCAAGCCAGCAGATAGAAACGTCTAAAAAATCCCTCGAGAAGGCGAATGAAAACCTTCGCGTGGCCAACCTGCTTTATGGTGAAGGGATGTCCAACACCACCGATGTGCTCGATGCCCAGGCCGACCTTGCCTCCGCCATGGGCAGTTACTACCAGTCACTTTACGATTACCAGATTGCATATGCCGAACTCGAAAAGTCTGCCGGCGTACAAATGAATAGGAGCGGAAAATGAAAAAGAAGAACATCCTGGTATACCTGGCCGTGATACTCGTACTGGCCGCTCTCCTGATGAACAAGAAAAAAGAAGAACCGGCAGGAAACAATCAAACGGAGGTCGAAATCCCCGTGAGGGTGGCCCCGGCGGGAAAAGCAGAGATAAGGGAGACCGTACTGGTATCAGGCAACGTGGAACCGTGGGCTGAAGTAACGGTATACCCTTTGGTTTCCGGCAGACTTGACAAGCTAAACGTGAGGGAAGGACAAATTGTTAAGAAGGGAGATATCCTGGCCCAGATTGATTACGAGAAAACGGAGCTTGCGGTCAAACAGCTTGAAAGCCAGCTGGAAGCCGCCGTGGTGAAGATAGAGAACCTGAAGAAGGATTACGAAAGGATGGAGAGGCTTTACCAGGAGAAGGTCGTCGCCGAAAAGACCCTTGACGACATAAAGGCGTCCCTTGACATATCGAGGATAAACGCGGAAAGCCTCAGGTCCCAGATAGCCCTTGCCAGGGTGAAGCTGAGGGACTCCAGGATTTCAGCGCCCATGGGAGGCATAATTTCAAGGAAGTATATCGACGAAGGAGAGATAGTCACGGAATCATCCATGAGCAAGAGCGCCCCGCTGGTAACCATTGTTGACATATCAAGGGTAAAGATAACGGTTCCCGTGGGAGAAGACAACCTGAGAAAAATCAAAAAGGGGCAGAAGGCAGAGGTCTCCATAGACGCCTATCCCGACAGGAAGTTCACGGGTCAGGTGCATAACATCTTCCCCGTGATGGATACATCCACAAGGACGACGAGCA
>JAKPNC010000053.1 GCA_029548585.1 bacterium
CCTATTTTGACCTTCTGGGGAAATCCAATCTGCAGACGAAGATGAAGGAATTCGTGCCTTGTGACCTGCTGAAATTTATGGACCGCGAAAAACTGATACTGATGCTGCACACGTCGGGAACCGGAATGTGCGAGAAAGAAAATCAGGATTTTGTCAGGAGAATCGCCGGAAATTTTCCCGGGATAAAGATTATACTGGCGCATATGGGCAGATATCTTTATCCCGAACAGTTTTTCACCTTTCTCTCTTCGGGTATCGCGGAACTTCCCTCCATATTCCTGGACGTTTCTTCCGTCACTGTGACGGATATCTACGAAAAAGTTCTCGCAGACGGAACACTCGAAAAAAAACTTCTTTTTGCCTCCGATATCCCCTTCGGGCTTATCACCGGCACCGAGCGTTTTTCAGAAGGGAAGGGGTTCAATTTTATCACGCGGTATGACTATCCCTGGTCCGACCATCTTCTCCAGGAAGAGTGTGCGTCGGAGAGGAGGGCGCTTACGTACAATACCTATCATGTGATAAAGGCGTTGAAGGATGCAATGCGGCACCTCGATATTTCAGGGAAAACCGCCGAGCGGTTGAAAACCGATATTTTTTCAGAAAATGCCATGAGGATATTCAATGTTCTTGGCGGCTGATAAAAAAAGAGCAACGTGTATACGGTGGGGGGAGATGAAAAAATTGACAGGAAAAAGGCCGTGTGATTTAATTCAATCAGTGAACAAATAAAAGCATCTCTGCTGAATACCCGAGGAATGGTTCCGAGGGGGCAGAAACGCCTGACATAAAGAGGTGCAAAATGTTCAGGGGAAAAAGAGCAGGATTTACCTTGATCGAACTACTTGTCGTAGTGGCAATCATAGCCATCCTCGCCGCGATGCTTTTACCTGCGCTCAGCCAGGCGAGGGAAAGGGCAAGAGGGGCGGTCTGTATGAATAATTTGAAGCAGTTGGGGTTGGCCCACCACCTCTATCTCGATAACTGGAATGATTGGTTTGTTCCCTACTTCAGCGGAACAGGTAATATGGGATACTGGCCCCTCATTCTTGTTCGTGAGAATTACATTCCGAAGAGTCTGAAGACCTTCTTGTGTCCTTCACGGAGATTCTCGCCGGGATATTACCTCTCTTTGGCAGATGGCCGGTGGTCGGATTATGGCTATAATTTTTATCACATCGGAAGCAGTTACCGGTACACCAGCACGTACGGTCAATCCAAATTGTCCCAGGTGAAAAGCCCTGTCAGCACTATTCTTTTGCTGGATTATACCCATCTGACGTACAGAAGCGGCTGGTGTAACGCATACGATAGTCTCTCCCCCACGATGAGGCCTGATATTCGACATTCCGGCGGCCTGAACATTCTCTGGGTAGACGGCCATGTTTCCTGGATGAAGATTCAAAATCCTTCAAACCCGTACTCTTTGGCGGACCTGGGACAGGGGACTTCCTTTGCGCTCGACCGGTATTGGCGCAGGGACAGGTGATACCGAACTGATTTCGACGATGAGACAAGGAAAGGAGATGAGCGTGGAATACCATTCCAGTACCGACGTGCCGGTGCGTAAAAAAGAGCGATTGATGCCTGTCTCACAAACATTCTCCCTGTTGGCATGGGGTTGTGTGGTGTGGAACATCGTAGTCCTTCCCGCTGTGAATGCGGCGCCCGGTGAGGTCTTCTCACTCTCCTTCGACAAAAACGGCTGTGTGCAGGTCTATCCCCCGGAACTGAAGGACGAGGTGGAAGAAAGCAGAATGGAACTGACGGAGGGGTTGGAGGGAAAGGCCCTCGTTGTTCATCCCGGGGGAGGGGGACTTCGGTTTGTCCATCCCGGGGGAATGGGTCCCCGCTTCAACGCTCGTAACATTCTGGATCTGGAAGCAGGGAGTATTGAGTTATGGATCCAGCTGAAGGGATGGGATGATGCCAGTTACGACAAGACAAAGAGCGGGTATGTCCTGCAA
>JAKPNC010000090.1 GCA_029548585.1 bacterium
AGCTTTAGCGGAGGAGGGTTGGGGTGAGGGGGCATAGACATCTGTCGTCCGTTTATATTCAGTTAAATTGGCAGCCGAATCTCTTACGGTTTCGCCAGGCGAGTATTGCATTTATGCGAACGCTGAAGTAAAAATGCGAATATGTAAAAAATCGTAATTTTGTCAAAAAGCATTACTTAAAACATATCCTGATTTGACAGAAGATACTTAAAGAAGGAGAAAAAATGTCGAAATTTTCAAAAATAATCGTTCCTCTTGCGTTCATGTTTTTAATGGTGACACTTTCCCTTGAGTCAGGGGAATTCAACATTCTCATAAACGATGTCTCGGGAACAGATACTCCATGGTCAACCATAGCCGGTCTTCCTTTTCCAAAAGGTGAGTTAAAAGATCCTTCCAATATCCGCATAGTTTCGATGGGAAGAGAGGTTTCTTCCCAGGTGGATGTAGCGGCAAGGTGGCCTGACGGAAGTCTCAGGTGGGTTCTTGCAAGCTTCACATCCAGGCCCGGCGCAGGATATAAAGTGGAATATGGAAAAGGCATAACCAGGGGAGTATATCCAAATTCCCTTAAAGTTGTTTCCACTCAGAGGGGTTTTACCGTGGACACGGGCCAGGCCCTCTACGAGTTTGACAATGAACTTCTCCTTCCTGAAAAAGGATGGCTTTTGTCAGGAGAAGAAAAAATTCTCGTGATGAAAGATTCAGGAAACGGCGCCTACATAGTGGATAACAGCGGAAGGATCTCAAGGGTGGCCGGGCCCCTTGCCCAGGTGGAGAATAAGGTTCTCAAGGAAGGTCCGGGACGTTTTACGGTCAAGCGCTCGGGGTGGTATGTGACCGAAAGCGGCGAGCGTATTGCAAGAGCTGAAACATGGTTTTATTTCTGGGCGGGAACCCCATTTTTCAAAATAACCCACAAGCTTGTCGTAACAGAAGATACTAACAAGTTATGGTTCAGGGATTACGGTCTGCGGTTTAACACCCCGGAGCTTCCCTCACAAGCGTATTTCTCCACGGGAAATGGTTCTGAATCAACTGGAATTGTGAAGTTGACACCCGGAAAAGGAGACGCATTTCTCGTACAGAAGGATTACCCGCATTTTGCACAAAGGGAATCCATCGCTTATGCGGGGGTTGCCGAAAAAGGAGCTTCAGAGAGACTTGAAAAATTCCCTGTTGCCGGTGATTGGGCTTACGGAGATTATGGGAATTATGGTATTTCACTTGTTATGCCATGGCTTGCTGAAAGATATCCGAAAGAACTATCCTTC
The DNA here is from genome assembly GCA_029548585.1 of bacterium. Lineage (GTDB taxonomy): Bacteria > Ratteibacteria > UBA8468 > B48-G9 > JAFGKM01 > JALNXB01. The sequence continues at coordinate 1,275 of JAKPNC010000090.1, forward strand.
GGGACATCCGGGGCAAAAATAATCCTCTGGTCAGGAAGATCTGGACATGAACTTGATTACAGAACGGGCACTCTGATAGAAGAATACTGGCAGGATTGGGTAAAGCAGGGCGGGATGCAGCATGTAAAACCTAACGGAACGCCAAAGAACGCCCAGGGAATTGCAAGAACGCACGACATGTGGATCATGCCGCGGAAAGGGGGATATGACCAGGAAATTGTCAGGAAAAATGCCGTTGCCGCTTCAAGGCAGGTACTGGCAATGGCCGAACCGTCCTGGCTTTGCGCATCCCAGGCGCTCGGATGGCCGATGCACCACGAAGATCCTGCAAGATTTCCAGCTGAAGAATCGGCCATACGCGAATACTGGAGAAGGTTTATCATTCCCCTCGAAGCTTTTCCAATGACAGGATTTATATCATGGGGTTCATACCCTGACATAAGCTACAGGGTGGTCAACAAAAAAATCATGTCGACTTTTGCCCGCCTAAAATCTCTCAGCGAATATGGTCTCAGGCAGGTTCCTGTAAGGTTATATGCCCGCAGCGGTGACAGGATATATTACGAATATACTTACAAGTTTGGCCGTTTCACGGGAGATTACGGGATTGCGCACTGGAATGCTCCGAGAAAGCAAAGGGGCGGTTACATAAGCAAGGATGTCGGAGGGCTTCCTGAATACTGGGAAGGAAACACACATCCTTACGGGATCATCGATGGAGAGATAAGGCACTGGCTTTTCGAGTATTACCTTACAGGAGACGAGTATACTCTTGATCTCGTTAAAATGACAAGAGAATCGGCAGAAAAAGCAGGCTGGCCCGCGGGAGGGGTGATAAGCATTCTCCGGGAACTTCAGACTTTTTCCATGATGGACATGGATGAAAGTTCTTTTAATGCTACCAGGGAATTCTTGCGCCGCATAGTGGACCTGGAAAGTGAAAACGGCATCAGGGATAATGGGGGATACGGCCCTCTTTACAAGGATGAACGGGATACCTTCGATTTCATAGATTATTACCTTGAAACAGGGGACGAACTTGCAAAATCTGCTTTCATTAAGCTGATAGACCATAGGTATTATTTTGACAGAAGGTACAATCCCGTGGCTCACAGAAATTACGACGCATATACTCATTCAATAGCTTACATGATCACTGGAGAAGAGAGATACAGGAAGGTTGTTGAACAGACGGTTGGAGACGCATTATATTACCTGAAACAGTATCCCCTGGAAAATACCTTGAAGGATATGCCTCAGGATCCCCTCGAGTGGAAAGGCCTTCCTGATTTTCTGGGACAACACGAGTACCACTTACCTTTCCTTGGCATCCCCACGGCTCTTAAGCTTTACGCCGAGAAGGGTAAAACGGGCAAGAGAGCGCCCTTTTTGATAAAACCCATGGATATTGACACAGGCTCGGTGGTATTCCCCCACAGGACGGGAAGAGAAACACGGATAAGCCTTTTCTTCACAACCTTGAGAAAAGAGGTTCATCCAGTGGTTTTTCCTTACGGGGACGGACCGGGCAGGAAT
>JAKPNC010000124.1 GCA_029548585.1 bacterium
CTGCAAAAAAGGAAGGATAATAGCGCCAGTACTCTTAAGAATGAGGGCTTCCCTGCAGGAATTCTTTCTTTCATCTTCTTTTTTTCTCCTGTGTCAGGGACCGTATGCGTTTCAGGCATCTGATTCCTGGCGGTTTAAATAAATGTTACTTCCGTTCCGGAAATTACTTCTTTGAATGTCTTTTGCCGACGGGGGCCATGTATATGACGAATTCTTCTTTGCCGTCGACTCCGGCCAGCCTGTCAGCTTTTCCCTGGTCGTATGCCGCTATTGCGCATGTGGCCGCGCCGACTGCGCCGCATGAGAGGTAAAGGTTCTGGCATACGTGTCCTGCATCCAGCGCAATTACCTTGTGAGACGCCTCTCCATAACGCCATTCCATCCTTTCAGGGATTGTCGTCCAGATGAATGTCACGGCGCTTTCAGATGCGAATCTCTGTCCCATGGCGGCTTCCGACATCTCACTTTCAAGACATGGAACTTCACGTACCAGGATCAGGTTATGTTCCAGGGGGAGGTACCTGTAGATGCCTTTTTCAAGGGTTTCCACCCGGAATACCGCAAGATAAGTTTCGAGGGCGTGGCGGCATCCTGCCGAAGGAACGGTTCTGAAAGCGTGTCCGTTTATAACCGTCCGGACTCCCTGTGTCGCCCACAGGAGGAAAGAGAGCTCATTTAATGAAAGACTCGAGGGGGCGAAGTTCCTGACTGATTTCCTACGCAGGATCGCATCGTAAAGGGACATGTTCTTCATTTTATCCCAATCTTCCTGTCCTGGCAGGACAATCTTCTTATCGCCGGGACCGCATTCCTTTTCAATCGGGGGAACGGGTATCCCTCTCTTCTGGGCTGTCATCGTGAAGTCTATTGTTTGTCTGATTGTATCTTTGAGAAAATCCCTGTATTTTTCCATGTTCATATGTTTATCCTGATCCGTGGGGCGCTCTGTTAAGCCGGTTGTGGCAATGTCCGTTAACGCTTCTGGAATCTTATGATATCCGGGTCCAGGATCTCTCCGTCTTTGATTATCGTGGCCCTTTTCAGGACTTCGTTCTCTTTTTCTTCCACCATGTCGTCGATGTAATGGCTCAACACCGAACTTATGGATTCGGATGCTGTCTTCCACAACAGGGAAGGGGTGTGATCAACGGCGTAATGCAATACCCCGTCAACAAGGTATACAGGATCCTGTACGGTGGTCGGCCGGGTTGTTTCTATCTCCATTGAATGGTTGCAGCTTACGTCAACTATGACCGCTCCTTTTTTCATCCGGCACAGGTCTTTTCTGTATATTATCCTTTCCTTGTTGAAAACGTTCCAGAAAACGGCGTTGACTATCATGTCATAGAGTCCTATCTCATTGTCAAGCCGGTGTATAGTGTCTATGTCGTAAACGGTTACGGCAGCCCCCAGCTTCTCAAGGATGCTTATTGCGCCCCGGGCTGCGTTTCCATTGCCCAGAACCGCAACCTTGCATTCGTAAAGAGGCCTGCCAACGTAAATTGAAGAGTTGAGAACCGCGGCTTCTCCCGCCAGCTGGTTGTTGCGCCAGAAAAGATGTTTCCCGTCCCTGAACATTGATTCCCACGCGATGGCTGTCATTTTCCTTTCCAGGAGAAAATTCGTGATCTCTCTTCCCTGTACTGCATGTATCCAGCCGAAAAGTGTCTGGCCGCCCGGGAAAAGCTTTTCCTCGTCCTTTTCCGGCACCTTCGGATTGCACACGACATCCTTGGCAAAAGCTTCTTTCTTTGATACGATCCTTGCGCCCACCACGGTGTAATCCCTGTCGCTGTAGTGAAGTATGTTACCGTATCCCTCTTCGAAGAAAAGCATGCCGGGATTATTTATCCGCGTGATGTCAGGCGGAATCAATGCCCGCCTTCTTTCGTTTTCCTTTCCGCTGATAACGAAACCTATTGTCTTCATCCTTTACTTCATTTCCCAGGGGCCATGGGCATGAATCCGTTTGTTCCCATCTTATTGAAACCCGACGGTATCTCAAAGAGTTTGGGATTCTGTTTCCCTGGCTTGATGTTCTTCATTTCCATTGACCAGTTTCCCTTTACGTCGGAGGTTTTAACGGGCAAACCGTTACTTACCGCAAGCCACTGATAAATCTGCTCGGTTTTATTTCCTGACTTGACCGTAATCAGGTACTTGTCGGCTTTAATTCCGTTTATTGTCTCCTGTCCTACCAGTTTTCTTTCTGTTTCATCCGGAAATTTCTCTGATACCACCATGTTTCTGTTGAGCGGATGTTCCATGTACATCTTCTGGTCGGGCATTATCATCCAGGCAACCTTCTTGTCCATCCTGCTTATCACTATCATGCCTTCCATTTCCATCCGTGTGTTTAAACCGCTGATATACATTTTGCCTTTCATTGTATTCTGTTTGTCCTTGAATAAGACGTCTGATGAGAAATCGAATGCCTGCAAAAGTGAGAAAAAGGATATTGCAAACATGAATCCCAAAAACACTGATATTCTTTTCATCTTTTCATCTCCTTTACCTTGTGGGTGCTGTCCAAAACGACTATTCTTTTTATAGAGGCTTCGTTTTCTTTTTGCCATCCTGAGATGTTTCTGTCCAGGGGCTCGTCATCCTTCTTTTATCTGCCCTGACATGTCTCTAAGGATTTATACTTTTCTTTATGCGAGCCTGAGATTATTCTTGCAGACTCGAATGTGGGCCACGGGTTCAAATAGCAGGTCAAAGCTCACCGTTGAAATCAATCAGGAATCAACGAAACATTATGGGCTGTGAAAAAATCATGTCCACTATTGGTACGGGAGCTTCTTTTCCCTTGTCGAAATCGACGGTTCCTGCATATCCGCCGCCCAGGATATTGTGAAGCCTGCTAATCTCCAGCACGTTCATCTTCGCCAGGTCTTCCGCCGTAAGGGGTTTTCCCTTCAGGTGTGTCGGAGGATACGCGAAGGCTTCTACCCTTACGTATTTTTCAATTATTCTGCCGGCCTGGTTTTTTGAAAGCCTGAATTCAGCGTCAGGTTTATTTTCAATGAGGGAGATTCCCCTGTCGGTGATAAAACGTACCTGTATATTGGAGCGCTTTGTCTTATCGGCGCCGGCTACGGAGACTTTCACCGCCTCGGGGTTGCCGTCTTTATCTTTTTTTAACATTA
>JAKPNC010000076.1 GCA_029548585.1 bacterium
TTGACAAGAAAATATCGAAGTTGTATAATATCCTTCAAGCTGCGATGCGAAGCAAAACAAATAAAAGCAGAAGGAGAAAGCATTATGATTGAGACAGAAAAAAAACAAACAGTTGTAAAAGGTTTTGGAAGGCACGAGAAGGACACAGGTTCCCCGGAGGTGCAGATAGCGCTCATAACGGCCCGCATAGATGCCCTCAACGAACACTTTGCCAAGTTTAAGAAGGACACCAATTCCAGGAGGGGATTTTTGAAGCTTATCGGACAGAGACGCAAGCTCCTGAAATATCTGCAGGAAACAGATCCTTCCAAATACCAGGAAATTCTAACCAAGCTTAATCTGAGGAAATAACGTAATGATTAATAAGAAAGTTGAAATACCTGTCGGCAATGCCCCGCTTTGCATGGAGACAGGTTTCGTAGCAAAACAGAGCGATAGTTCGGTATGGGCGAGAATGGGCGACACGATAGTCCTCGCCACGGCGGTAGGCAGCAAGGAAGCCAGGGAAGAGGCGGATTTCTTCCCTTTGAGCTGCGATTACCGGGAACACATCTCGGCCGCCGGAAAAATCCCCGGAGGGTTCTTCAAGAGAGAAGGCCGTCCCAATGAAAGGGAGATACTCGTAAGCCGGATAATAGACCGGTCAATAAGGCCCCTCTTCCCGGAGAATTACCTCAACGAAGTGCAGGTGATAGTCAACGTCCTTTCTGCGGACCTTGAGAATAACCCCGACGTGCTTTCAGTAAACGCCGCGGCCCTTGCGCTTTATTCCTCATCCATACCTTTCCAGGAACCGATGGCATGCGTCAGGGTGGGTTGCATCGACGACACTTATGTCGTAAATCCCACCTTTGCCCAGATGGAAAAAAGTTCTCTGAACATGATAGTTTCCGCAACCCGCGGTTCTATAGTGATGGTTGAAGGAGAAGGAAGCGAGATATCGGAAGACAGGTTCATCAAAGCGGTTGAATTCGGACACGGGGAGATAAAAAAGATACTGGACGCGGTGAAAGATTTCGCCGCGGAGAAAAGAGAGGTAACCGCCCCTGTTTACGACCAGTCCGTGGTCAGCGCGGCCAACCAGCTTATATCCTCCAGGATAATGGAGGCGTACTCATTCCCTGAAAAAATAGACAGGGAAAACTTCTACAAGTCTCTCGGGGAGAGTTTTCTTGCAGGATACGAGGATGAAGAAAAAAAGAAAGAGGCAAAAAAGGTCTTCAGCCTTCTGCTGAAGGAGAGCATCAGGAAAATCATCCTTGAAACCGGAAAGAGGCTCGACGGAAGGGCCCCTACAGAGGTAAGACCGATAGATTGCAAGGTGGGATTGCTGCCCAGGACCCACGGTTCTGCCCTCTTTACAAGGGGACAGACCCAGTGCCTGGCCTCCGTAACCCTGGGAACAAGCGACGACGAACAGATAATAGACGGGCTTCACGCGGAATCAAAGAAAAGGTTCATGCTCCACTACAACTTCCCGCCTTTCTCTGTTGGAGAGGTTGCATTTCTGAGGGGCACTTCGAGGCGCGAGATCGGGCACGGGGCGCTGGCTGAAAGGTCCCTTGCCGGGTTCATCCCGGAAGAGCTCTCTTTCCCCTACACCATAAGGATCGTTGCCAACATACTTGAATCAAACGGATCTTCTTCTATGGCCACGGTATGCGCGAGCAGCCTTGCGCTGATGGATGCCGGCGTTCCGTTTAACAAACACGTGGCGGGAGTATCCCTGGGAATCATACAGGAAAAGGACAAGTATATCCTTCTTACGGATATCGCGGGAGAGGAAGACCACTACGGCAACCTCGACCTGAAGCTTGCAGGCACTTCAATCGGGATCACAGGCTTCCAGATGGACGTAAAGGGAGCGGGTCTGACCACTTCGATAATGAAGGAAGCCCTTAAGCAGGCAAACGGCGCAAAAGCCGGGATCCTTGAAAAGATGTCGGCAAGCATCTCTTCCTCAAGGCCGGAGATATCAGTTTACGCCCCCAGGATGCTTTCTCTGAAGATCAACACAGACAAGATAGGTCTTGTAATCGGTCCCGGAGGCAAGATGATAAAGAAGATTATCGAGGACACCGGGGCTGACATAAACATAGACGACGACGGCACTGTAAAGATATTCTCCATAGACTGCAAAGCCTGCGAGGCCGCCGCCGACATCATAAAAGGTTTGACGGAAGAACCCGAGGTAGGCAGGATATATGAAGGTACAGTGGTAAAGATAATGGAATTCGGCGCTTTCGTGCAGTTCTTGCCAGGCAAGGACGGCCTTGTGCATATCTCTGAACTTGCTCCCCAAAGGGTTAAAAAGGTCGAAGACGTTGTGAAAGTGGGAGACAAGGTAAAGGTCAAGTTCATAGGAATGGACGACAGGGGCAAGGTCAAGCTGAGCAGGAAACAGGCTCTCAATTCCTGAAACCGCCTGAAATCCGCCGCCTCATTTCTCCGCAACCTTACAAACCAGCGGAGGACGGATGAAAGCTATTAAAACAGGCTCTTCCGGAAACTTTTCCCCGAAAAGCCCCGTGATAGGAGTATTTGCCCCCTGTGATCCGAGAATAGACAAGAAGTCACGCAGCAGGGCGTCTGCCATTGCCCGCATGGCGGCAGACATCCTTGCCCGCAGAATGAAACTTCCCGACGGCTCCGGGGTCAGGGTGGTATACAGCGAAACCCTCATAGACAGCGAAAAAAGCGCGGACAACGTGGCAGGGCAGTTCAACGGCGAAGGCGTCAACATACTGGTGGGGGTTCCCGACACATGGTCATTCCCCCAGCCTACCCTCATCTCCTTCATGCAACAATTCCCCGGGGACACCCCTCTCAACCTTACCTGCGGCAACAGCGGCCCAAAACCCGGTGTGGTATACACCCACGCGTGCAGCGGCGCCGTCGCCCAGTTTGGAAAGCTGATGCATATAAACATCGGCACCTGGCCGGACTCGGGGGAGACCCCCCCCATGACGGAAAAAACCGCCGAAGCGCTGGTGGACTGGGCATATGCGGCCGTCACTTTCAAAGCTCTCCAGGGCAGGCGGGTAGTTGTTTTCGGACACGACTCGATGGGCATGGAAACGGCCCTGGCCCACGTTATCCCAACGAGAAAGACCTTCGGCATAGAGATTACCCGGCTCGACATGAAACTTTTGTCAGACATGCTGGCAAAAAAGGCATACGACAGGAACGAGCTCAGGGAAATGAGGGGATGGTTCGACGCCGGTTTCGGAAAAAGGATCGAGATCAGGGACGATTCTGACAGCGAAAGGTTCAATTCTTCCCTGGCAATGTACCTCATAGTCAGAGACCTGATGAAGGATCTCAACGCGGTGGGCGGCGGATTCATGAGCCAGCTCGAGTGGGGATCGGACACAAGGGGTATTCCCCTGCCCGTAGCCGATATAATGGAATCCCTGTTCAACTCCACGTTCGACCATAACGGCAGCAAGCCCCCGCTTCCTTACGCGACAGAGGCGGACATCCAGGGACTTCTGACAATGCTCTTCTTTTCGAACCTTACCGGGGGAAACCCTCCCCTTTTCATGGACTTCCGCAAGGTATGGGAACCCTGGGAGATCAGGCAGCTCGCTGATAAAAAGGGAATCAAACTGACGGGCAAAACCAACTGGGAGAAGAAAGGTTTCGTGGACGGGGACAACTCCGGAAGCGCATCCTTCGACTGGGCCGGACTTCCAGGAGAACCCCTGTCAGGAATCCTGAAGAGGATCTCCTTCCCGCTGGCCGACACGGGATATTTTCCAGGGATGGGAAACTCGGTAAGCTTCGTCTCGCCGGGCGGCCTTAAGGGCATCGCCGGAAGGATGGCTTACAGCAGTCTTAGCGGCATATTCTCAATGGTATGGGACAAGGCCGAGACAGTAGAACTGCCCGGAAAGCTTTCGGAGGCCGTCTGCAGGACGTCAAATTACACCTGGCCCCACACCTTCGTGGTACCGGAATACGCCACTATGACGGAATACAAGCATTACGCGCCGGCAAACCATTTCCACATGATCCGGGAACTGAGTCCCGCGAGGCTGGAATACTGGCTTGACATGTCAAACGTGCTCTCCGTAACCCCCTGGGCACAAAGGCCGTCTTTCTCCGAGGGAGAAGACAGGCCGCTGCCGCTCTTGTACCTGCTTAACGGGGGAGAGGCAGCCACCAAGCTCAGGCTTGCCGGAAGATAATAAGATTGCCGTTGGCAACCCTATCAGGATAAGCAGCCGCTGACGAGAGAGACTATCTTGTCCACGACCTGGTCTACGGGGATCTGCGTGTTATCTATCGCACAGGCATCGGGAAGCCTCACGAGAGGAGCTATCGCCCTTGCCTGGTCATTATTGTCACGGATCATTATGTCCTCTTCTATCTTCTTCATGTCCCCTTCTATGCCCATCTCCTTCAGCTGCATGTACCTGCGCCGGGCCCTTTCTCTCACGCTCGCCTCGAGGAAAACCTTCACCTGGGCATCGGGAAAAACCTTGCTTCCTATATCCCTGCCTTCCATGACAATGTTGAAATGGTCACGGAGCTCCCTCTGCATGCGCCATAGGATCTCCCTTATGGCAAGAATAGAAGCTATGTGATGTGTCGCCTTGCTGACTTCCTCGGCCCTGATCTCATCGCTTACATCTTCCCCGTCGAGGTAGACGAGATTCTTTCCGGATTCCATGCGGAATTCTATCTTTGCCTCGCGGGCCATTTCAACCAGCCGCCCGTTGTCATCGAGGGGAATCCCCTTTTTAATGGCTTTAAGTGTCAGCGCCCTGTACATCGCCCCGGTGTCAACGTACATGAAATTGAGCTTCTCGGCGACAAGCTTTGCTATCGTACTCTTGCCCGCGCCTGCCGGACCGTCAATCGCAATAACGAGATTTTTCTTCATCCTTCCATTATTTCCTTTGCCTTGGTTTCCATCCTGGAGTCTATTTCCTTTATGAACTTGTCCGTTATCTCCTGGACCTCGTCTATTCCCTTGTAAAGGTCATCCTCGGACATTGTTTTTCCCTTTTCTGCTTTCTTCAGTTCATCGTTGGACTTGCGCCTTATTTCCCGGATCTCCACCTTGGCTTCTTCTCCCATCTTGTGCAGGATTCCGACGATCTCCTCCCTTCTCTCCTGGCTCAGCGGGGGAATGGGTATCTTGATTACACTTGAATCAGATATCGGGTTAAGTCCCAGGTTGCTGCTCAGAATGGCCTTGTTTACATCGCCTATGATATTCTTGTCCCAAGGCTGTACGACTATCATCTGCGGCTGAGGAATGGTTATCGTGGCAAGCTGGCTTACAGGCATCTTCGCCCCGTAATACTCTATTACGATACCCTCGAGAAGAGATATGGAAGCGCGCCCCGCCCTGAGCGTTCCTATTTCCTTGTTGAAAAAGTCCCTGGTGCTTTCCATCTTCTTCCTTGCTTCGCTGAAGATCTTATTTTTCATCTTCTTCCTCCCGTGGTCGGTATCAAAATGAACCTAACCAAAACCTTTATTAAGGGCAAGCCGGGGCCTTGCGGGGCTACCCGGCATCGGCAGTATCAGAAAGTATGGTGCATCTCCCGTTTCCAGTGGCAATCTTCGTAAGGTTCCCCTTCTCGAAAAGGTTGAAGACTATCACAGGTATCCTGTTTTCCATGCACAGGGAAATGGCCGCGCTGTCCATTATCTTCAGCCTCTTCTGGAGCACCTCTATGTACGTCAGCCTGTTGTACCTTTCCGCAGCGGGGTTAAGCATAGGGTCCGACGAATATACCCCGTCAACCTTGGTGGCCTTGAGAACCGCCTCCGCCCCAATCTCGACTGCCTTGAGAGCGGCGGCTGTATCCGTTGTGAAATATGGATTGCCCGTTCCCCCCACGAATATCACCACCCTCTTCTTTTCAAGGTGCCTGATGGCCCTTCTTCTTATGTAGGGTTCACAGAACTGCTTCATGTCAAAAGCGCTCTGCACCCTCGTTTCGAGACCCATCTTTTCCAGGGTGTTCTGGAGGGCAAGCCCGTTTATGACCGTTGCCAGCATGCCCATGTAATCAGCGTTCACCCTGTCTATCACGTTCTTGTCCCTCGAATTTCCCCTGAATATGTTGCCGCCGCCCAGGACAATGCCTATTTCACAGCCCATATCCCTTACATCCTTTATCTCCCTGGATATGGATATGAGGGCCTCGGAGCCTATCCCGTACCCCACCTTGCCCTGGAGAGCTTCTCCCGACAGCTTGAGTATGAACCTCCTGTATATGGGCTTCATTTTTTCCTCGCGAATATTATCTCCCTCCTGTTGGTCCTGATACCCCCGTCCAGCTTTTTTTTGAGAAGGTCAAACCCCTCTTCTTCAGGGCTTGCCGGAAAAGCGAGCATCTTCCACATGGCCAGGACGGAGGAAGGTATGAAGGGGGACATCATGAGCAGGACGTTTCTTATCCCGTACATTACGTCGTACAGAACCTGTTCCCTGTTTAAACATTCTTCCCTCCAGGGGGCGCTGCTGTCGAGAAACTTGTTAAGGTGTACGACCAGCTTCCACGCTTCCTCTATGGCCTCCGAAAAAGCCACTTCGTCCATCTTCCGGGAGTAGGCGTCAAACGTACGCGCTGTGAGCCCTGCCAGCTCTTCGGAAGGGGACCTGTCCGGTATAACGCCTCCCATCCTTGTCTCAATAAGGTTAAGGCTCCTGTTGACGAGGTTGCCGAAATCGTTGACCAGGTCGCTGTTGTACCTCTTTTTGAAACTCTCTTCGGAATATTCCCCGTCAAGCCCGAAAGGCACTTCCCTAAGCAGAAAGAAGCGGAACGGATCCCGCCCATACTCTTCCATAAGGGACCTGGGATCTATGGCGTTTCCCTTCGATTTTGACATCTTGTCCTTCCCTACCGTCCACCAACCGTGGGCAAATATCTTGCCGGGAAGGGGCAGTCCGAGCGCAAGCAGGATGACCGGCCATATGATATCGTGGAACTTTATGATATCCTTGCCTATAAACTGGACGTTTGCGGGCCAGTATTTTTCAAAGAGAGCGTTGTCAGAAAGGTACCCTATTCCGCTGAGGTAATTGAGAAGGGCGTCTATCCATACGTATATGTTATAGCCTTCAGGGGTCGGGGACGGGATGCCCCAATCCACGTTTTTCCTTGTAACGCACAGGTCAGGCATCCCTGCAAGCATGTTCAGAACCTCGTTTTTCCTGAAATCCGGCTTCACGAAGGATGACTCGCTTATATGCTTTGCGAGCCGTTCCCTGTACCTGGAGATATTGAGAAGGTAGGACGGTTCGGAAATCTCGTTCACCTTCCTCTTGCAATCGGGACAGACACACTCGCTTTCATCGCCGGGCTGCACGTATGCCTCGCACGGAGTGCAGTAATAACCCCGGTACTCGCCCCTGTACAGGTCCCCGTTTTCAAGAAGTTTCGCAAATACCTTCCTGACGACCTCTTCATGCCGGGGCTCGGTTGTCCTGATAAAACGGTCGTAGGATATGCCGAGGTCTTTCCATAATCCCTTGAAGACCTCCGAGTTGATGTCGGCAAGCTGCCTGGGAAGCATCTCCCTGTTCCTGGCCGCCTCCAGCATCTTCTGGCCGTGCTCGTCAGTGCCCGTCAGAAAGAAAACGTCATCGCCCGACATCCGCCTGAACCTTGCCAGCGCGTCGGCGGCAACGGTCGTGTAGGAATGCCCTATATGAGGCTTGTCATTCACGTAATACAGAGGCGTGGTTATGTAAAATTTCATTTTTCCTTTTCTTCCTTCTTGTACGACTCATCCTCGTAGCCCAGGCAACAAAGAAGCCTGCCGCACTGGCCGGTTATCTTGTTGATGTCGAGTGGAAGCTTCTGGTTCTTCACCATGCGCATGGTGACAGATTCGAACTTCTTCAAAAAGGTCGCGCAGCAGAGAGACCTTCCGCAAATCCCGTAGCCACCCTTTATCTTGGCCTCGTCCCGCAGCCCTATCTGTCTCATTTCTATCCGGCAGCTGAAGATCTTGGCAAGGTCCTTGACCAGATTCCTGAAATCGACCCTTTCCTCGGCCCAGTAGTAGAAAGTCACCCTTGTCCTGTCAAAGGAATACTCGGCATCAACCAGCTTCATGGGAAGGTTGGATTCCTTCACCTTCTGCCTGCATATGGCCAGGTTCTCTGTCTTTCTCTTCACATTCTCTTCTATGGTAACCACGTCTGTTTCGTTCAACTTTCTCATTACCCTTCCGGCTATGTTGAATTTCAGGAAAGGCTTGGCCTCCGATATCTTGCATATCTTGCCGTAATCTATTGTGCCCTGCGCCATCTCCACTATGCAAAAGTCGCCTTTCTGAAGCATCATATCCTGGGGCAGCTTGAACTGCTGCATCCTGTCGGCTTTTCTTATCTCAATTTCTGCGTTTCTATCCATTTTATGTATGCAGCGTTTATATGCGCTTCCTCTATTGTTGTGGCCGTAAGTTCCCTGCTCTTTTCGTAATAATAAAACGACATGTCCCTGCGGCCTCTTTTTAAGAAAAAGACCGCCGTTTCAAGGTTGTACTGTTTCTTGGAAGGATAAAGCTCCATGAGCTTGAGGTACATCTTTTCCGCCAGACCGTATTCCCCGGACTGCTCGTACATCATCGCCATCTTCCTGTAAACCCCCGGCGAGAGAGGATTCAGGCTGGCGGCCTTCTTGTAATGCATTGCCGCCCTGATGAAATGCATCTTATCCTTCCGGGCGATGCCTTCGGCGAAATAGACATCCCCTTTCTTCTCGTATGCCTCGAAGTTATCAGGGAAAAGCTTTATGGCCCTGTCTACATGAAAGAGCCTGCCCCCGGCGGAGGCGGCCTCATACGAAAGGGCGATGTGCCTGGCCGCAAGGGTGTACCTCGCGTAGTTTGAGGCAGTGAGAAAGACTGTAATTATAATAAGGCAATTGAGGACTTTTGTCAACCCGGCGCCGGCTTCAATACGCTTCCCGCCCCCCAGGGAGACAGCGGTCCCTCCCGCAAGAAAAAAGAGCGCAGAGACCGCGGGATTGACAAAATCGAAATCCATAAGGTTGTGCAGGAAGAAGGCAATGAAGGCAAATCCAAGGCCGGGCAAAACGCTTTTTTCCCATCCTTTCCTGAAGAGGGCCGCCGCGGCCATGAAGAGAAATCCGAAGAGGAGAACGGTCCCGACCGCGCCCGTCTCGGCAAGGGTCTCAAAGAATATGGAATGGGCATGCTTGGCCTCCATGCTCTTCGGCCGCTTGAACCTCGTGTAACTGTGCATGTAATTGCCCGGCCCTGCTCCCAGAACCGGATTTTCCATGAATATCCTGACAGCCGCCTGCCAGTAGCCGCCCCTGTCGGCAAGGGAGGATATCTTGGGCGCCCTGCCCGAGGCAAGCCCGCCGATGGAGGCAAGGGAGATGACAAACAGGAAGCCAAGGATGGCAAGGATTAAACTTTTCCTGTTTTTTATAAGCAGGTACATGAGCATAATGACGGAAATAAAAAGGCATATGAGCAGCCCCCCAAGGGATCCCGTGAGGAGAAGGTTGAAAAAGGCAAGGGCCGTAACCCCCAGGCAGAAGAACCTGGCAAACCCCCGGTTTTCGGATAAAAACATGAAGAATGATACGGGCAGAATGAAAAGCAGAAAGGAGGCATAAACGTTGGGGTAGACGAACGTCGCAAAGATCCTCTTGCTCTCGAGCCTGTCTATGAAAGTCGGGGGAAGGTTCTTCATCAGTTCCGGGTTGGAGTGGACCAGCCGCCTGGTCTCTTCCAGCCCCCAGAAATACTGGTATATCCCGTAAAAAGATATGCACAGGGCGCTGAAAAGGAGTACCCGGTATAGGATACCGGTCTCCCTCTCCTTAAGATTGCGGGCCAGCAGGGAGAAGAAGCATGCGTAGGCGAGCATCTGGGAATTGAAAAGAATTCCGCCTGCCGCCTTCACAGGGGAAAAGCCGGAGGATATGACGGAAAAGAGAAAAAAGAGTAGTATGGCCGCCTCCTCCCTCAAAAGGCCTTTGCCGCACCTCTCCCTGAAAAGCTGCACGGCAAAAAGGGCGAAGAAAAAGATGTTCCACCAGAAATTGAAGACCGGGTAGCTGAGCCCGTCGGCAAAAAACCTCGTAAGAAGGAAAACCGAAGCGGATACGAGGATGGCAACCCTCCATGCGAAATTATTATCTTTTTCAACGCCCGGTCTTATAGTTTTTTTCATTTAACATTCCCGAGATGTCCGTTACGCGCCTGAAATTGTTTTTGACCATGTAATCTTTAAGCTCTCCGCATATCTCGGAAGTCAGGAAGGGGTTGGAGAAAAAACCGCTTCCCACCCCCACGGCATACGCACCCGCAAGGATATATTCGAGGGCGTCCCTTCCCTTCTCTATGCCTCCTATGCCTATGATGGGCACCCTCACCTTCCTGTAAACATCATAAACGGCTCTCAACCCGACCGGTTTCACCGGAGGACCGGAATAACCTCCTTCAATAATCCTTCTGCCCTCTATATCCACGCAGAGCCCCCTGACGGTATTTATCATGCTCAGCCCGTCGGCGCCCCCTTCCTCCGCCGCAATGGCTATTTCCGAAATATCCGTGACGTTCGGGGAAAGCTTGGCTATAACGAAAACCTGTCCGAACTCCCTTTTCACGTCCCTGAGAAGTTGCCCGGTCAGGCGGGCAGACTGGGATATCATGGGCCTGTCCCGGTGGACGTTGGGGCATGAAAGGTTTATTTCAACCGTTTCAACCCCCAGCGCTGAAAGGGACTCCATCATGGAAAGGATCTCCCCGGAATCCTGTCCCGATATGCTTACTATCGTCCTTACCCCCCTGTCCATGAGGCTTGGAATACCGTGTGACACAAAGTCCTTTATGCCCGGGTTCTGCAATCCTATGGAATTGAGCATGCCGCTTCCGGCTTCCCATATCCTGGGCTGCGGGTTTCCCTGCCGGGGTTCAAGGGTTATGGTCTTGGTGACAACGGCGCCGATGGTCGAATAATCGAGGTACCCCAGATCGGCCTCTCCGTAGCTGAATATGCCGCTCATCATGATGACGGGCGACTGGAGATCCATCTTTCCGAGCTTCAATCCAAGCATCAGGATTCCTCCCATTCAATGTCGGCGGCATCGAAGACGGGTCCGTCCTTGCAGACTCTCCTGTAATCCCACCCGTCCCCCGACCTTATCTTTGTAACACAGCCATAGCAGAGGCCCGTTCCGCATGCCATCCTGTTTTCGAGGGTCACGAAGGCCGGCACCCGGTAAGAGGCGGAAAGCCCGGCAACGTTCTTCAGGAGCCCGTGAGGCCCGCCTGCGTATATCACGTCGGGCAATAATCCATCCCTGAGCATTTTCTCAAAGGGACCGGTGACCAATCCCTTCTCCCCGTAACTGCCGTCCTGTGTCGTGAAAATGAAATCAACCCCCGGCGGAAGGAGTCTGAACATGATATGCCCGGCTTCCCTGGCGCCGTAAAAGAAGAGCGCCTCCCTGCCTTCGGAGAGAAGCCTCGAAGAGAGAAAAAGGAGAGGAGCCGCCCCGGTTCCGCCGGCCACAATAAAAGCCTTCTTCCATTCTTCCCTGACCGGAAAAGGCGTCCCGAGCGGGCCGATGACATTCAGTTCGTCGCCCGGCTCCATGCAGCTCAGAGCCCTGGTGCCTTCACCGGCAACCCTGAAGAGTACCCTTATCTTTTCGGCGTCGCCGCCGGCAATAGAGAAAGGCCTTCTAAGAAAAAACGGGGGCACCTTGATATGAACAAACTGGCCCGGAAGGGGCATAGTGCTGAAGGAGTTCTCAAGCTCAACAAGGTAATGGCCTGCGGACAGTTCCGTCAAACCTGTAATTTTAAGATTCCTGGCTTCCATTTTTAAGGGTCTCAAGAAACGGCAGGCCCCGCGGCCCGCCCTGGAAAAAGACATGGAGCGTAAATTCCTGGTTGGGAAACACCCCTTTGCGGGGGGTGGTTCTCAACCTGATATATGATAACATAATGAAGACCTCCGGCAAAAAGGATCTTCAGGTTTCATCCTCTATCCACCCGAGGTAACCGGGACTTCCCGCGCATATGGGAAGAGCCGCGATCTCTGGGATTTCATAGGGATGGTTCCTTATTATCTCGCTTTCAATCTCCCCGTACAGGGACTTCCTTGTCTTGATGACGCAAAGGTATTCTGAGGCTTTTTCAATCCTGCCCTTCCACCGGTATAAACTCTCCACTGGCATTACCTGGACGCACGCGGCAAGGCGCTTTTCAAGGAGAATCCCCGCCAGCCTGCCGGCGTCCTCTTTCTTCTCAAAAGCAGTTGATACCTGTATGAACTCCATTCTTTCCTCCATGGACCGGAAAGGGTTTTAAAACGTTTCCAGTCCCTTCCTTAAACGGCAGCCGCGGCCGGAATTTCAGGGATACAAGGAGTATCTGTTTTGATATGCCGGCGGGCATTTATCCCCGTTTTACAATAAGAAAAAATGCCCTCCCTTTTTTCATCAGATCCCTGTCTCTTTCCTTGCACAACATTTAAAAGAGTTCGGTTCGCCTCCATGATTATATCACGGCTAACTTTTTTCTTGATTTTTAATCGGATAAAAGTAAAATAAAAGAGATGAAAAAATATATCCTAAAACGCCTCCTGCAATTCATACCGCTGCTTCTGGGCATGACCTTCATATCTTTCATGATAATCCAGATGGCTCCCGGTGACTATTTTACCCAGTTGTCGATGAACCCCGAAATATCTCCCCTGACAATAGAGTCCATGAGAAGGGATTTCGGCCTCGACAAGCCGGCAGTCATCCAGTACCTTTACTGGCTGAAGAACCTTGCAAGGCTTAACCTCGGACAATCTTTCTCATACCACGTCCCTGTCTCTTTTCTCATAGGACAGAAACTCAGAAACACTCTTTCTCTCTCGATATTCTCGATCTTTCTCACGTGGGCCGCGGCCATACCCCTGGGCATTTTTTCGGCGGTCAAGGACGGGAGATGGCAGGACAGGACTCTCTCCCTCCTGGCCTACATCGGCATATCCATACCGTCCTTCCTCACGGCCATGCTCCTTGTCTTCTTCGCCGCGAGAACCGGGGCATTCCCCGTGGGCGGAACCATCAGCGTTTTCAACATAAGCGCCACAGGTTGGGAAAAGTTCGCCGACTACATGAAGCACCTCCTTCTGCCAGGCCTGGCCCTTGCCCTTTCGGGGATAGGCTCCCTCTTCAGGCTGATGAAAAACAATTTTCTTGAAGCCCTCGGCAGTCCTTACATAACTACAGCCCGGGCCAAGGGTCTGGGAGAAGCGCGCATATACTTTCGGCACGCGCTCAGAAACGCGGTAAATCCCATGATCACAATATTCGGGTACACCCTCTCTTCCGTTTTAAGCGGGGCGGCGCTCGTCGAGATAGTCACAAACTGGCCGGGGATGGGCAGGCTTATACTGGACGCGGTGTTATCCCAGGACCTTTACCTGGTCATGGCCTCCCTGCTCATAGGCGGCGCGCTTCTCATACTGGGAAACCTTGCCGCCGATATAATGATCGCCGCGGCTGACCCGCGGGTGAGGTTAAGATGAAGACATTTCTTTTAAGGCTGAGGGAAGCAAACAAAATATCTTTTTTCTCCCTGTGGCTGCTGATCTTCCTTTACGCCATGGCTTTCCTTGCCGATTTCATTGCCCCATATCCGTACGACCTGCAGAACAGGGATTACGCCCTCTGCCCCCCCACGGTTCCCAGGATGATAAGCGGCGGAAGGATAAGCAGGCCCTTTGTATACGGCATAAAAATCATCAACCCGGCATTCAAACAGTATGCGCCCGACACCCTCGCGACACACGACATAGAATTCTTCCGGAAAGGGCCCGAAAGGAAAATTCTCGGCCTCTTCCGGTCATCTACATACCTTTTCGGAGCCGGAAGCGGCAAGATATTCCTTTTTGGCACCGACCTCCACGGCAGGGATGTCTTCTCCAGGATTCTGCACGGGGCGCGCGTCTCCCTTTCCATAGGCGTCATAGGGGTCTCCATATCTTTCGTACTGGGGCTTCTCGTCGGAGGCATCTCAGGTTACTTCGGCGGCAGGACAGACACCATCCTCATGAGGCTGGTGGAGATAATAATGATGTTTCCATTCTTCTACCTGATGCTCGCCCTCAGGGCGGCCTTCCCGCCCAACCTCTCGTCTGTCCAGGTTTATCTTCTTATAGTAGTCATACTGAGCCTCATCGGTTGGGCTTCGCTTGCAAGAATCATACGGGGCATGGTACTCTCCATAAAAGAAGAGGAGTACGTCCTGGCGGCAAGGTCCCTGGGACTGTCAAGCTACAGGATCATAACCCGCCACATCCTTCCCAGCACCCTTTCCTACACGACAACCGCCCTGACACTCTCAGTTCCGGGCTACATCCTGGGAGAGTCGGCTCTGAGCCTCCTTGGACTTGGCATCCAGGAACCGCACGCCAGCTGGGGCAACATGCTCTCGGTGACCATAGGAAACCTCAGGATACTGACGGGGGCTCCCTGGATGCTCATCCCGGGCTTTTTCATATTCCTGACAGTAATATCTTTCAATTTTCTCGGAGACGGGATCCGGAAGGTTGCAGATCCCAGGAACTGGTGACAATGGAAAAGACGCTGGAGATCTCGAACCTGGAAGTCTCCGCAAGGGACGGAAAGAAAAGTTTCGCCATACTCAGGGGTATCAACCTGTGCGCGGAACCCAACCAGGCGGTTGCGCTGGTGGGGGAAAGCGGAAGCGGCAAGACGATGACGGCCATGTCTGTCATGAGGCTGCTTCCACGTAACCTGGCTGTTGACAGGGGCAGAATACTTCTCAGGGGAGAGGATATCCTGGCCATGTCCGAAAGCCAGATGAGGCATATAAGGGGAAAGGTGGCAAGCATGATCTTCCAGGAACCTTCTTCATACCTGAATCCCCTTTTCACCGTGGGCAGCCAGGTTATGGAGGCGGTCAAAAACGGGGAAGAACGTTTTGAAAAGACCATGAAGATGTTTGAAGACGTCGAGCTTGAAAGGAACGTTTACTTTCAGTACCCCCACCAGCTGAGCGGCGGCATGCAGCAGAGGGTAATGATAGCCATGGCCATGATCAACAACCCGGCCCTGCTTATCGCCGACGAGCCGACAACCGCCCTTGACGTGACGACGGCAAACGGTATCGTGCTCCTCCTGAGGAAGATGATGGATAAATACGGGCTGTCGGTTCTTTTCATAACCCACGACATGTCGCTTGCGGCATCCTTTGCAGAGAAGATAGGGGTCATGTATGCAGGCAGGCTGGTAGAATTTTCAGATGCAGCAGGAATATTCAAAAGCCCCCTTCACCCATACACTGAGAAACTTATAGATTGCCTACCCGAAAGATACGCTCCAGGCTCCAGGATCAGGACCGTAGAGGGAAGCGTCCCGGATTTCAGGCAGCTTCCCGGGGGATGCCCCTTCCACCTGAGATGCCCTTACAAAATAACTCTCTGCACCCAAAGAAAGCCCGGCCCGACACTTATCGGAACAACCACAGTGAGGTGCTTTAAATATGGAGACGATGGTCAGGACAGTTGAACTGAGCAAGATATACAGGATAAGGTCAGAAAAGGGCATAGAGAATGTCGTCGCCCTCAACAGGGTAAACATGGAGATATCACGGGGTGAAACGTTCGGGGTCATCGGGGAAAGCGGTTCGGGCAAAACTACCCTCGGCAAGACCATAATGAGACTTATAGAGCCTACCGGAGGAAAGATATACATGGGAGATACCGACATAACGGATCTCAATGAGAAGAGGCTGAGGAAAATCCGCGGCCGTTTCCAGATAGTCTTCCAGGACCCGTACAAATCCCTCAACCCGAGAATGTCCGTTGGAGCCGCCGTAGCCGAGGCCTCCACGGGAAACCTCACGGGCAGGCAGAGAACAGACAGGGCAAAGGAACTTCTCGAAAAAGTCGGTATCAGTTCCCGGAAATACGGCCATTTTCCCCACCAGTTCAGCGGCGGGGAGAGGCAGAGGATAGCCATCGCCAGGGCGCTGTCAACAGAGCCGGAACTTCTTGTCTGCGATGAACCCACGTCCAACCTCGACCTGTCAATCCAGGCAAAAATCCTCAACCTTCTGACAGACCTCAGGGAAGAGTTCGGGCTCACATACCTTTTTATCTCTCACAACCTGCAGGTCGTCAGGTTCATGGCCGACAGGGTGGGAGTGATGCTGAAGGGAGAGATGATAGAAACAGGGCCCGTGCTTCAGGTAATGGAGAACCCCGTCCATCCCTACACAAAAAGACTTGTTGGAAGCATAGGAATCTGCCGGCAGGACATGGGAAACAGGGAAATGCGTTCGGGCAAATTGCCGGGCGGGGATCAGCCTTCCCTCGGATAAGAAACCTCTATGATCGAATATATCCCTCCCCTCGGGCGGAACTCACCCTTAACCTTAGCCCTTACCGGACGAGCCGCCGCCACTATATCGTCCAGTATCCTGTTGATCGCGTTCTCATAGAATATTCCCAGGTTCCTGTAAGCCTGTATGTATGTCTTGAGAGACTTAAGCTCAAGGATGTTTTTGTCGGGAGAATACTCTATGGTAACGGTTCCGTAATCGGGCTGGCCCGTCTTGGGACAAAGGGAAGTATACTCGGGGATTACAACGGTTATACTGTAATTTTTAAACTGATTCTCAAAACATTCCAAACGGGGCAGTTCATCAGACAAACCCCTCTTTTCCGCCTTCTCATTTTCCGTATTCATTGTAGGATATGTAGAAATGCCTGAAATGGCCGGTGTAAGGCTCTTCGTCCTTTTCAGCCTTATCTATGTGGGTCCCGAGGTTTCCTTCGCGGAGAAGAGCCATGAACTTATCTATGCTCTCCTTTTCTCCCTCGGCAACAATCTCCACCCGCCCGTCGGACAGATTCTTGACCCATCCGAAAACACCTGCTTCCTTTGCCTTGGCACGGGTGTAGTACCGGAATCCAACTCCCTGGACCAGTCCTTCTATGTATAAATGAATCCTTTCCATGGATGCATGCCGGAGAAGTTAAAAGCAAGGAGACCCCGCCAATGGCGGGGTCTCCTTTTCACCCTTAATATTCAGGGTAAGGGGGTGGGGTTGGAGTCTTGTCCTTCTTCTCAGGTATTTCTGTAATAAGTGTTTCAGTGGTGAGAAGCAGGGATGCGATGCTCGATGCATTTTCGAGGGCCGTTCTTACAACCTTTGTCGGATCGACAATGCCGGACTTCACGAGATCTTCGTAATTATCCTTCTCGGCATTGAAACCGAACGCCTCATCCTTGGACTCTTTAACCTTCATGACAACCACGGCTCCATCAAGCCCGGAGTTCTCGCCTATCTGCCTGAGAGGAGATTCGAGAGCCTTGAATACGATCTGTGCGCCGGTCTTTTCGTCCGCATCAGTGATCTTAAGCTTTTCAATCTCTCCCTGGCTTCTGAGCAGTGCGACTCCACCGCCCGGAACGATACCCTCTTCCACGGCAGCCCTGGTCGCGCTGAGAGCGTCTTCCACTCTCGCCTTTCTTTCCTTCATATCGGTCTCGGTGGGAGCCCCGACGTTGATCACGGCAACTCCGCCGGAAAGCTTGGCAAGCCTCTCCTGGAGCTTCTCCTTGT
>JAKPNC010000147.1 GCA_029548585.1 bacterium
AAAAGGAGTAGAGATTGGAGCCGGTTTCGGGGCAATCTCCTTGCCGGGGTCATCCTTTCACGACCAGATACTTCCTTCGGGTAAAAAGGGTTTTTCAAGAAAAACAAATAACGCCGGCGGCATAGAAGGAGGCATGACAAACGGGGAGGCCATCTGGATAAAGTGTGCCATGAAACCTATTCCAACTCTCAGGCACCCGCTGATGTCATTTGATATTAAAACCCTTGCTCCGGGGGAATCCTACTATGAAAGGTCTGACACGTGCGCGGTCGTTCCCGCGTCAATAGTCGGAGAAAACTTTCTTTCCCTGGCAATAGCCGAATCGTTCCTTGAGAAATTCGGCGGAGACAGCCTTGGAGAAACGCTGCAGAATTACAGGAATTATTCGGGATCCATTTCAAGGTACTGGAATCATGCCTGAAAAAAATATTGTTCTGACAGGGTTCATGGGAACGGGAAAATCATCGGTTGGCAAAAGGCTTGCAGCACTCCTCATGATGGATTTCTATGATACCGATGAACTCGTCGAAAAGAGGGAAAAGATGACAATACCCATGATTTTCCGGTCAAAAGGAGAATCATATTTCAGGGAATCTGAGAGTGAGGTAATAGCGGAGGTTTCCATGAAAGTGAACTCGGTTATTGCAACTGGAGGCGGGGCCGTTCTGAGAGAAAGTAACATGAAGGCGCTCAAAAAAAACGGCATAATTATTTGCCTGAAAGCAAACCCCCGGATTGTATTGCAGAGAACTTCATCCTCTCACGGCAGGCCTCTTTTAAAAAAGCCCGGCAACGATTTAAACGTTATTGAACAAATGATGGAAGAGAGGGAGATTTGTTATGCCGGGGCAGATTATACGATAGATACCTCGAATAATTCTGACGAAGATACCGCAAGGGAAATACTTCACATCCTTGGCCAGGGAGAAAAATGTCCATAATGAGAATAATTACGTGCGACCGGGTATGCCCGGTTTACGTTGGCTACCCGATTGAAAAGACAGGTGAAAAGCTGCGTGGTAAAAGATACGGGAAGAAGGTTCTTCTTCTGAGTGATTCCAATGTTTATCCGTTATACGGAGACAGGCTTGCCCGATCCCTTTCATCGGAGGGCAAAGAAGTTTTTAACATGACGCTTCCAGCCGGGGAAAAAACAAAGAACTTTGAAAACCTTATCAGGATTGTAGAATGGTGCGCAGAGAAAAAGATGGGACGGGACGACACCCTGATAACGCTTGGAGGAGGCATGGTGAGCGATATCGGCGGTTTTGCTTCTTCAATTTACATGAGGGGCATAAATTTCGTTTGCGCACCTACATCCCTCCTCTCGCAGGTTGACGCATCTATAGGCGGAAAGACGGCGGTCAACCTGCCCTGCGGGAAGAACCTCGCCGGATCTTTTTATCAGCCTTCTCTCGTTATGATTGACCTGAAAACCATTTCCACCCTGCCCGCAAGGGAGTTCAGCCAGGGAGTAGCCGAAATTATAAAATACGGCGTAATAAGAAGCAGCGCCATATTCAGGATGATGGAAAAAGGCGGGCCCTTACGGAATGAAGAAATCAAATACCTCGTCGGGGAAAGCATAAGAATCAAGAAGTATTGCGTAGAACGAGATGAGAAGGAAAGGAAGGGGCTCAGGGAAATATTGAATTTCGGACATACTCTCGGCCATGCCGTAGAGATATCAGGATTCCCGTCATTCAGCCACGGCGAATCCGTAGCTGCAGGGATGGTCGGCGAAACATATCTTTCCTTCCGCCTTGGCATATGCGACCGAATAACATACGAGAGGATAAAGAATGCCGTTGCCTCATGGAATCTGCCTTATTCTCTTAAAAATATGAATATTGAAAAAGCGCTCACCTTTCTTCAATATGACAAGAAAGTGAGGCAGGGAAAGATAAGATTCGTTATGCCAAGGAAGATCTCTTCCGTTAAAAGGGGGGTAACCCTTACAGTAGGGGACGCATGGAAAATCCTCAGGGAAATCTGCTGAAAAACTGCCAAAAGTGAAAAAAATCCTTTACAAAAAAGTGAGGAGAGAGGCTGACAATGGATGAACTGAAAAAAACGAGACAAGATATAGACGATATAGATAATAAGATACTTGAACTTCTGAACAAAAGGGCAGCGAGTGTTAAAAGAATCGCAGACGTGAAAAAGGATAAGAACCTTCCTCCGTTTGATCCTTCAAGGGAAAAAAGGATATTAAACGAGTTGTCACGGAAGAATAAGGGACCGATGAAGACCAAAGACATTGAATTTGTCATGGATGCGGTCTTCAAGGTGTTCAGGGGGATGTTCCGGCCCATAAAGATAGCTTATTTCGGCCCCGAGGGGACTTTCACCCACCAGGCAGCCGTCAAACAGTTCGGCCAGAATGGGGAATACATTCCATGCAGGACGATAGATAACGTTTTTACGGAGGTTGAAAAGGGCAGGTCTGATTACGGCGTCGTTCCTGTCGAAAACTCGATAGAAGGTTCAGTCACCCATACCCTCGACATGTTCGTTGACAGCAATCTCAGGATATCCGCAGAGATACTTCTCGACGTGCATCATTTCCTTCTAAGCAGGGAAAAGTCCATAGATAACGTGAAGAAGGTATTTTCGCATTCCCAGCCAGTTTCCCAGTGCTGGAACTGGCTTTCATCCAACCTTCCCCATGTGGATATAACTGAGGCTGATAGCACAACCGATGCCGTTCAGAAAGCCAGGCGGGAAAAACACTCCGCGGCGATAGCTTCCGAAACGGCCGCATCCTTATATATGATGAATGTTCTTGCATCCAATATAGAGGATTTTTCAGGAAACATAACCAGGTTTCTCGTTATAGGAAAGGAGTTTTCAGGCAAAACCCGCAGGGACCAGACATCCGTGATAATCTCTATCAAGGACCGGATTGGAGCTCTCCAGGATATCCTTGGATATTTCACTGAATCGGGAATCAATCTGACAAGGATTGAATCGAGACCCAGCAAGAAGAAAGCGTGGGATTATCTTTTTTTTCTTGATTTCATCGGACATAAAGATGATAATAAGATAAGAAAAGTCCTCTCTGATCTTGAAAAAGAAAGTGTATTTCTGAAAGTCCTTGGCTCTTATCCTGTATCGGGGAGAAAGTGATATGAACGTATAAACGGAGGAAAAGATGGCTGATATAATCATAATGAGTCCTGCGGCAACAAAAAAAGAGATCGATACTGTAATCAAAAAGATTAAATCTCACGGTTTCGATATAAACTATAGCAAGGGCACGGAAAAAACCATAATAGGATTGATAGGAGACACAAGGGGAGTCCCTGACGAGGTTTTCAAGGTTCTGCCAGGAGTGGCGAACGTTATAAGCATACTCAAGGAATATAAACTTGCCAGCCGGGAATTCAGGCCTTCAGATACGATCATAAACGTGGGAAAAATCCAGATAGGGGGCAAAAACCTGACTATAATAGCCGGCCCATGCTCCATAGAGAGCAAACAGCAGCTCCTGAAAACCGCAGGGGCAATACAGGCAGCAGGCGCAAAAATACTCCGGGGAGGAGCTTTCAAGCCGAGAACATCCCCATACTCTTTCGATGGCCTTGGATTTGAAGGGCTCCAGATACTCCGGGAAGCGAAAAGGAAATTTAACATACCTGTTATCACAGAGGTTCTCTCGCCGGAAGAGGTAGACGGCGTGCTTGAGATTGCCGACATACTCCAGATAGGAACCCGCAACATGTTTAATTACAGGCTTCTTCAAAAAGTGGGCAGGGTGAGAAAACCCGTGCTTCTGAAGAGAGCCTTCTCGGCAACCATATCTGAATTTCTCAGCTGTACCGAGTATATCCTTAAGGGCGGAAACAATGAAGTAATACTCTGCGAAAGGGGGATAAGGACTTTCGATACCCATTTCACGAGAAATACCCTTGACCTGTCGGCTGTGCCAGTTTTAAAGAAAGAAACCCACCTGCCGGTATTTGTTGATCCAAGCCATGGAACAGGAAGGAGAGATCTCATTCTGCCCATGAGCAAGGCAGCCATTGCCGCGGGTGCTGACGGCCTTATCATAGAAGTTCACCCGAAGCCGGAAGAAGCCCTTTCTGACGGCTTGCAGTCGCTCACTATTGAAATGTTTACAAGTTTCATGGAGGAAATCAAGCCGGTGGTCAGGGCAATGGATAAAAAGCTATGAGGAATCCCGCGTGAAAGCAATTATCAGAAATACGAAAAATGTAAAAGGTGCGGTAAGGGTGCCGGGAGATAAATCGATATCACACAGGTCTCTTATATTCGGGGCTATGGCGGAAGGTGAAACCGTTATAAAAAATTTTCTTATGGCCGACGACTGCCTTAGAACCATGGAAGGATTAAGGTCCGCGGGGACACATATAGCAGAGTCCGGCGGCTCAATATATGTAACCGGAAAACGCAAGATTTTCAACGAACCAGAAAATGTGATTTACTGCGGAAACTCCGGTACAACCATGAGGCTTCTTGCAGGCCTTTTTGCTTCACAGCCTTTCTATACGGTGATGAGCGGGGATAATTCCCTGTCTTCGAGGCCCATGGGAAGAATAGTGGAACCTCTGGTTCGCATGGGTGCCGGACTCTTCGGCAGAAAAGCAAACAGGTATCCTCCGCTGGCTATCAGGGGAAATACCCTGCATGGCATAAACTACAGGATGCCTGTCGCTTCAGCGCAGGTTAAAAGCTCTATTATAATTGCAGCTCTTTCTGCCGGCGGAACAACCATCGTTGAAGAGCCAATACTTTCCCGCGACCATACTGAAAGGATCCTGATCTCCTTCGGCGGAAAACTGGAAAAAGAAGGATTGAGCATCATGGTGCCCGGAAATCAAAATTTAAGAGGGATTGAAATTGAAATTCCAGGGGATTTTTCTTCCGCGGCGTACTTCATGGCCGCGGCGGCAATGGTAAAAAACTCCCGTATAAGGATCGAAAAAGTCGGTCTCAACCCTACAAGAACGGGCTTTGCAAAAGTACTGGCGCGCATGGGCGCCGGCGTGTCCATTTTCAATGAGAGTCAGGAAGGCATGGAGCCGGTGGGTGACATTGAGGTTTCAGGAAGTGGCAGGCTCAAGGGTGTAGAGATATTGCCCTGCGAGGTCCCCGGGGTAATTGACGAGATACCTCTTTTGGCAACCGTTGCATCCATGGCGGAAGGCAAAACGTTGATATCCGGCGCATCCGAATTAAAGCTTAAAGAATCTGACAGGCTGTTGGCAATTTCAACCGAACTTAATAAGATGGGCTCGGATATTAGCACGACTGACGATGGGCTCATTATAAACGGGGTTGAAAAACTTGGCGGGACAAAGGTTGAATCATGGGGCGACCACAGAATTGCCATGTCGCTGGCAATTGCGGCGCTTGCAGCGGAAGGAGAGACTATTGTCAACGATTTCGATTGCGTTAACATTTCCTTCCCTTCCTTCCCGTCAATCATGTCCGAATGCGGACCCGAAATTGTACTGGTGAAAGATAAGAAAGAGCCGCCGCTCAAGGGAGATTCCCATGTTCATAGAAACTGAACCTTTTTCAATCGGTGAAAATGTTTTCAAAGCAATAGGTTCTGACTGGATGCTTATTACAGCGGGAAATCTCAAGTCTTACAATACAATGACCGCTTCCTGGGGAGGGCTCGGAGTATTGTGGAATATGAATGTATCCTTCATTTTCGTCAGACCGTCCAGGCACACTCACGGTTTCATCGAAAAAAACGACTTTTACACCCTTTCTTTTTTTGGCGGCCTTTACAGGAAGCAACTCCAGATATGCGGAGAGAAATCCGGAAGGGATACCGATAAAGCATTGGAAACCGGACTTACTCCGGCAGAAACCGGGAAGGGAAACGTTTTCTTCAGACAGGCATCCCTTGTGATCGAATGCAGAAAGGTTTATTTTCAGGACATTGATCCCGGCTCATTTCTCGATCCCGGTATAGGGCAGAATTATCCCGAGAATAATTATCACAGAATGTATGCGGGAGAAATAACCAGTGTCCTGAAAAATAGTGAACCTTATAAGAAATAGCGCTTCTGTTCAGAATCTTTATTTTTCTTCGTTGTTTTAAAGGGAGGGATCTTTCCCTGCCTTCTTTCTCTACCCTTAGGGGATAGAACATATCCGGCATAATCCTGATGAAGGATGATGAGGAGGAGAGGGTATCCACGCTTTTGATCTTCGAAGGAATCTGTTAAAATAAAGCGCTAAATCTATATCTTATAATTCAAATTGGAACAACGCTTTAATGCGAAGTTCAAATAACTGGTCCGCAGGCTCCAATATTCTCACCTGATTGCCCTTTTCCCAACGCGGGACTTCTGGATCTGAGCCTGAAATCTCCCTTTTCAGGGTCTGCAAACATGGGATCTGCAATTATGCTGTTTTTGTCGCTGCCGGCATACTCCCTCTGTTCTGCCAGGTTTGAGCTTTTCCTTCCTTCGAGTTCCATGATCATCCCTATCTGTGTATTGTCTTCGCTTCTCCTGTTGAAAAAGAAAAGGTTGTGGTCACTCATAAGGTTCTCTTTCTTCAGGAGACCGGTAAGCAGAGCTGCATTGCTAACCTGGGTTGTGGGATAGTAGAAGATATTATTAAATATTTTAGCGTCAATGTCTCCGTGTATCCTGACGCTGCACACGTCACCCCTTGCAAAAGTGTTATTCCTGATAACGAGGCCCGGACTATCTCCCCAAACCTCGAGATGATATCTTGCTCCCCAGAAAACATTCCCTTCAATCCTGAGATTTGAAGCGCTTTTTACGAATCCACCCTTTATGAAAGCTCCCTTCATGGGTTCGCCGTACCCGAAACGGCAATTCAAAATCTCTATGTCAGAACTGCTGCTTATGCCCAGTACGCCTTCTGCAAGATCCGGCGCCCCGGTAAAGGTGAAACCGTCAACGGTAATATATCTTTTAGAGGTTAATGATATAAGAGGCATTATGGAATGCATGCCGTTTATAACAACAGGGCCTTCGCCAAGTTTTCTGTAAGTGATCCGGCTGTCCTTATGTCCACTGCTTATTGGAGATATGGCATGAAAGTATTCCCCTGGAAAAACGTAAACAGTGTCACCGGGTCCGGCTTCGATATTGGCTTTTCGGATGGTTTTCCATGGATTTTCGGGAGAGGTTCCGGTGTTGGAATCTACGCCGCCGGGACTCACGTAAAATAGAGACGGCTCAGAGGGAACCTTCCTTGTAACAAAAGAAAGAGCGCCACTCTCAAAACTTCCTCCCCTTCGGCCGATAGTTTCGATCCTGAATTCGTAAGAGGTTCCTGCCTTAAGGCCCGTTAAACCTGCCGCATGTACAGTACCGTATTCGTTGTCGCTGACGAAAGCCCATCCGCTTGCCCCCGCCTGCCTGTAATGGACTCTTCCGGCGGTATCATCCAAAGGGGTGTTCCACGCCACAGTTGCGCTGTTATCTTTTAATGCGGTTACCCTTATATCCCCGATCGGGTGCGGTCTTGGCACGGATTCAAACGCCCCTGCCGTACCGGCATATATCCCGTTGAAAGAAGCCGGGCTGTCAAACCATACCCTGTAATCCATGCTTCCGGGATTTACAAAAAGCATGTCGCCGGAAACACTTCCCCATTCAGTTACCGTACCATTATTACCATCAGGGATATGGTATGCGTTGTGGCTGGAAAGGAAAGATTCCTTTTTGCCCGTAGAGGAGAAAGCAATATTTTCCACGTTGCCGGAGAAAAGGTTATCCCTTGCAGCGGCTCCGGCTGAATCTCCTTCTATGTATATGGCCCTTGTATTATTCACCAGGGTACACTGGGATATATAAAGGTTTTTTGCGGAAACTCCCCTTATGCCTGAACCAGTGCTTGATTCTATCAGACACCTTTTAACGGTTACGCCGCTTCCCCTGACTGTAACTGCGTCTCCGGGATTGCCTTTGACGGTAAAACCTTCGAGAATGATGTTGTTTCCGTTTATCCTTATTCCGTCAAGGATGACGGGCTCCTTCATGTAAGCCCTTACAATCACAGGTTTCCCGGGGGTTCCGGAAACGTTTACGGTAAGGATTTCACGGTAAATTCCCGGCATAACGTAGAGCGTGTCGCCGTTCTTCATCTTTCCGGCCGCTGCAGCAAGGCTTCCAAGGGGTTCTTTTGCGGATATCCCGGGGGCTTCATCCTTGCCCGCGGGAGAGACGTAGTATATGGATTCATCCTGTTTGTGGAATGCGCCCCTCTTTCCCTTCCGACCGGGAATAGATGCAAAAGGGCTGTTTCCCTGCAGCCTGTAATCAAGGTATGACGGATCGGCAAACCCGGTTTCTTCAGTCTTCCCGGCATCGTTCTTAAGGACAATATTGTTGATGAAGGCAATGTCATGGTTGATTACGTTTGCGTTCGTGTCTGCAGGAACGGAGGATAATCCCTGGGTTCCCATCGTTCCTGTAACAGTATTGTTCCTGACAACAATTCTCTCGCTTCCGTCTTCTGCGAATTTCCCATGCCAGTTAAGCGCGCTGTATGAACCGATAACAACGTTTCCTTCGAATACACTCTCTACGGGAACGCCCCTGCCCAGGAAAGTGCTCGAATCCGGGTCGTTCATTATGTTATTGATGATATGGTTCCGCGGCCCCGGCCATCCGTAAGTCCTTATGGCTCCGTAAACGGGAACACCCGCGGTGCGCAGGGTAGATGCCGAACTGTCTATGCGGTTCCCAATTATGAGGTTGTCGGAATCTGCATTCCGGGTGCCACCCGTCTTGTCAATCAGTATTCCGCCTCTCAATCCGTTTCTTATTCCGTAATTATTCTTGATAAGGTTCCATTTAGTATTTCTCCACAATATCAGCCCTGCAAGCTCGGTCGCAAAAAAAGAACAGTCTTCAACTGTATTATGACCGCCGTCATACAGAACAAGTCCTGCGAAACCGTGCCTGAAATTGATACCCTTGATGCAAATATAGTTTCCCGTAACCTCTACTCCGCCCCTGCCTTTTTTGTATATATCCCTTCTGCCATGGGAAACTCCCGTTACCACAGGGCGCGAAATTACGGCAAGCCTGTTTTTGCCGGGACCCATGTTGTTTGTGAAATGGACATATATAATCCCCTGATTCTCGTCGTAATAAAACGTTCCCGGAAGCTCATCCACCCTTTCTTCAGAACCAGCGTTTTCAAGTTTGATGAATGAAGGCTCTTCCCATAAGCCTGTAATTTCAACCGTTGGCAGGTAAGGATCACGGTGGAGAGTGTGGGAAACCTGGTATGTAAAATTCCTGTTTTCAGTTTTTGCAAGAGGAGACAAGTACTGGGCGCTGTTAATCAAAACCCTGTGTCCGGGAGCCGCTGAAATTGTTACAGGCTTTCCTTTTTCTCCTGAAGATGAGATTACAATATCCTGTTCGTTATATTCTCCTTCCTCTATGAGCAAAGTGTCTCCGGGTTTTAGTTCCTTCACAGAACGGCCAAGATGTTTCCATGAAGTTTTCCATGTCAAACCGTCGGAGGCATCGTTGCCTTTTGTCGATAAATAATATGTCTTACCCTGTCCGGATCCTTTTCCGCTTCCGTAAAGACCTTCATCTATTTCTGCGGTTTTCAGCAAATCGTCAGGATTCTTCTTTTCCAGGCCTCTTAAAAGGAGCGCAGGAACAAAAATCAGGGCTGAGGCGATAATATATGCTTGCATTCTATTAAAATTTTTCATTTTTCCTCCATCTTTTTATTTTCTTTTATGATAGCCGGGAATGAGAGGTTTTGCAAGAGAACCTCGTATCGTTCGTTTTAAATCGGGCATATGTTATCTCATATTCGGAAAACAGCCTGATTGTTATATGACACATAAATACGTAAAACTGCTTCTTTGTAATCTCAACATACCCACATCAACCCTTTCTTCGGGTCTCAAAGAAATCGTAAAACCAAAAAAAACAATGTTTGAAAACCCCCGGAAAATAGTGTAGAATTATAAAAGAAAGCGAATGTTTTCGCACCTTTATCCACTATTTACTATCACATAAGTAATGTCCTGTTATTCTCCTTGCCAGGTTTCTCATGTTGAGCCCTGGCCAGGAGGAAGCATTGTTTGAGATGTGGCAATCTCTCTTTTGACGTAGCCTAGACGTTCCTATGATGCCTTTGAGATTGCTTCGTCATACAGAATAAAGCGCCCCTTTGAACGGGTAATTCCCTGTAATGAAATTGTGATGCAAATTACAAGCATCAATAAAGGCTTGAACCCGGATTAAATCTGATTTTGATTGGGAGGCAACGTCATGGAAAATATATACTTCAGCATGGACACGAAAGTTTACTTTGGCAGGGATTCAATATCAGCCCACCTTCATTTGATTAAAAAACTCGGAACGAAAGCCCTTATTGTTACGGGTAAGAAATCCGCTTTCGAATCAGGGCTCATAGACAAGGTAACAGGGATATGCTCTCAAAATGGCATAACGTGTGTCCTTTATCCCGGCGTCAATCCCGAACCTGATATCTCTGATGTGGAAAACGGCGCGCTCGTGTGCAGGGAAGAAAAATGCGACGTGGTCGTAGGCATAGGGGGAGGAAGCGCGATGGATGCGGCAAAGGCAATAGCTGTTCTTGCCACAAATCCCGGTGGTATAAGGGATTATTTCGGCGAGAAGGATTATACATGCCTTCCACTTCCGGTTGCGGTTATTCCTACAACATGCGGAACAGGGAGCGAAGTAACGCGTTTTGCCGTTATCATGGACAGGGAGGCAAGAACCAAGAAGACGGTAAGCAGTGAAAAAATCCTTCCGAGAATTGCCATCCTCGATCCCGAAACGCTGACAACTCTCCCGAAACATCTTGTAGTTGCGACAGGAATGGACGCTTTTTCTCACAGCGCCGAAAGTTACCTTTCCTCAAAGGCAGATTATCTATCCAGGGTTTTCGCGCTCGAAAGCCTCAAACTCCTGTGGAAATACCTTCCAATGGTTGAAGAAGACAAGAAAGAGGATGCAAGATCAAATATTTTCCTTGCTTCCCTGCTTGCAGGACTTGCCATAAACAGGACCGGCACTATTATAGTTCATGGGATGGGATATTCCCTGACAGTCACAAGAGAAACCCATCACGGCACAGCCAATGCCCTTCTCCTGCCGTACGTTTTCGAATATCTCAAAAAAAACGGTTACCATAATGAGCTGACGGAGCTTGAGCAGATATGGGTAGAAACGGAGCATCTGAAAGATTTTGTAAAGAAACTCGGACTTCCTTCAAAGCTCAGAGATCTCGGAATCACTGAAGCGGATATAGATGGACTTACCGAGCTGAGCGAACTCGGGGCCCAGAGGGCAGTCAAAAACATGAAGATGCTTATCGGTAACAAGGAATTTAAAGAAATTCTTCTCAGCGCATTATAAAAAGGATTTTTACTCTGAAATATATCTTTGGTAGAGCTGTCCTAAATCTGTAACACAAAATAGAGGAGAAAAGATGAAAGTTAAGCTGACAGATATGACCTTGAAAGAAGTAAGGGATGAAGGCAAGATTGAAGTGGCAGTCATCGGCTGGGGGGCTACGGAACCTCATAACCTTCACATACCATACGGCTGCGATGCTTTTACCGTGGAACGGGTGGCAGAGATAAGCGCTCTAAAGGCAAAAAATAAGGGAGCAAAAGTAATAGTTCTTCCGGCAATGTACATCGGTACCAACTCCAACCATTTCGGTTTCCCCATGGTTATGCATTTCTCTCCCAGCACCCAGCAAAAGATGCTTGCTGACATCCTCTGGTCCCTGGAAAATAGCGGTATAAAGAAGCTTCTAATCATAAACGGTCACGGGGGCAACGAATTCAAGGGAATCCTGAGAGAGTTTTACGGGAAAACCGGCGTGCAAATATTTCTATCCAACTGGTGGCTGGTAAGAGAAGACGTGATAAACGATGTTACTGAAGATAAGTCCGGAGAACACGGCAACGAGTTTGAGACATCATGCTGCATGCATTTTTTCCCGGAACTGGTCCGCCTGGAATGGGCGGATGAAGGTAAAGTCAGGGAACCCAGGATTTCAGGCATGAAGAATGGACAGGTATGGATGACGAGGCCATGGCCTTCTCTCACCACTAACGCGGGACATGGAAATCCAATGAAATCAACCCCTGAAAAAGGAAAGAAAATTATTGATGCGGCCACAGACGCTCTTGGAGACATCATAAAGGAAATATCGGACGTCGTTATAGACGAGAAATTCCCATATTGAAATGGAAACCATACATTTTTCTTTTTATGAGAAACAAAAGAAAAAACTTGCCCTCGGAATAGGAAAGTTTGACGGACTCCACCTGGGACACAGGGCAATCCTTGGGAAAATCCTTGACGAATCAGGAAGGAATTCCCTTATCCCTGCCGTCTTCACGTTCAGGAATTTTCCGGTGGAATTCAAAATTTACGGGTGGGAGGAAAAAAAAATCCTTTTGCAACAGTCAGGAATAGAATTATGCATATGGTGCGACTTTGATGAAATTTGCAGCATGAAGGCAGAAGAGTTCCTTGATATGATTTCGGCAATGGGGACGGAAATCATTGCAGTCGGCAGCAACTTCCATTTCGGAGCTGAGAGAAAAGGCAATATTTCTCTTCTCAAAAAAAGCATGCATGAAAAAGGTTTCCGCCTTTTCTCTGTGCCTCCGGAAAAGAAAAATGGTGAAGTTGTCAGTTCCACAAAAATTCGTTCCTTCATAAAACATGGAGAAATGGAAAAAGCTAACGATTTTCTTGGACGTGTTTTTTCCGTGGAAGGCAAAGTGATACAAGGCATTAAGAAAGGAACATATCTCGGTTTCCCCACCGCAAATCTCCTTTTATCAAACAAGGTTCATATATCGGAAGGGATATACGCCGGAAGGGTGGAGTATAACGGCAGGCTCTATTCGGCAGCCATCAATATAGGTGATTCGCCAACTTTTGAGGAGAAAGAAAAAAAATTTGAAGCATTCATCCTGGACTTCAACGGGGACCTTTATGGTAAAACGCTCCGGGTATACCTGTTCAAGAAAATCAGGGAAATAGAAAAATTCAGTTCTGAAGACGAACTTAAGAAACGAATATCCGCAGATATTAAACAAATCCACAAAATCCTTGCAGGTTTATAAAACCTTCTAAAACGTCACGCTGGGCATTCTTCCGCGTTCTGCCTGGTTTTGGGGAGCAGCGGTTTCTCTTCTGAAAATAACTTCTTCTGTCTTAAGATATTGTGTATCCTGTCTCCTGCCTGTCTTTGCGGGGAACCAGTATACGGGCAATATCATACTTAAAGGTTCAGAAGCTTTATAGTATTCTCCCTTGCTATTTTCCTGAAAGCCGTTTCGGTTATTTTTCCCTTCTCCACCAGGGAGATAAGAAACCCAGGCAATAAAGGATCCTGGTCGTTACCGCAGATATCCGTCCCGAAGAATAGCTTGTCCTGGAATTCCGTAAGGAACCTGGCCGCGTACTCGGGATCCCTTGCAAGGGCGATATATCCGCTTCCGGCGGACAGATCGCCGTAGAGATTGGGATACCTTCTGAGGAGTTTCGGCACAACTCCTTCCTTTTTCACCGGGTACATGGGATAAGTGGACCTGTCAGCAGGTGTTTCAAGTTCCGCTATCTCAGCCCAGAAAGGAGGTCCGTGCCCCAGGAACTTAAGCTTCGGGAACATCCTCAGGCATTGTTCAAACTGGGGAAGTCCCTGGTCGTCATAAAGGCCGTAAGCCCCTCCTACGCGGGTGGTAATGTCAAAAATAAGCGGCAGGCCGGCTTTCTCCACGTGATGGAAAAGGTTTAAAGCCATGGGATGCAGAAAGGGAATATTTGGCATTACCTCTCCTATTCCCTTGCAGCCGCAATTCTTGTAATGCTCGAGGAGATATCCAAGAGGGGCATTTGCAGTATTGGTAACTGCCCTCGGGTCTATATTGCAGAAAGGTATAAACCTGTCAGGGTATTTTTCAGTTATCTCAAGAATTTCTTCGTTGGACTGGGGAAGATACACCTCAGGACTTACCAGAGGCAGCAGGGCGGCCTTTTCTATGCCGAACCTTTCGTATTTAACCAGCAGTTGTTCCGGAGTTGAAAAAACCGGCTTGCCTCCCCATCCTGGATATGGCCTCTTATAGGCATGCCCGTGTATATCTATAAACATTATTCCTCCTTAATCCCTTTACCATCGGCTTGTCCGGGGAAGACGTTTCCTGCCTTCCAAGGAGTGTTTTTTTACGATGCGGCAATCAAATCCTTTAATTTATTACAACCATTTTATCTCATTTCGGAATTTAGTCAAATAAAATTGACATGCTGTAAAAAATATTCTAACATGAAATTCTTGAAAATGGACAGAATAAAATTTGCCGTCGGATACCAGCTACAGGAAGAAAAAGACGAGCCCCCCTTTTCGGAAATAGTGGAAAGGTTCGGGGGAGAAATTGCCGAGGTTTATTTTCCATGGGCAGACATGGCTTCCGGCAGGGCGCCTCTGCTGAGCAGGAGAGGATATGTATTCTGGGATGGGCAGAAAAAGCTTGAAGACGACCTCGGGTACATCAGAAAGAAAAAAATAAAACTCAACCTTCTCCTCAATTCCAACTGCTACGGACAGCATGCTGCAAGCGAATACCTGCGTAACCAGGCAGTCTCCGTTCTTGAACATCTTCAAAACCTGGTAGGCGGAGTGGAAATTGTCACAACGGCTTCCCTTACAATAGCCCGCGTAATAAAAAAAGAATTCCCTTCAATTGACATAAGGGCTTCTGTAAACATGAGAATCGGGACTATCGCCGGCATGGAATACCTTTCTGAATATTTCGACAGTTACTACCTGCAGAGGGAATACAACAGGAACATGGGTTACGTGAAGAGAATCAAGAAGTGGGCAGATAAAAATAATAAGGGATTATTTCTCCTCGTAAACAGCGGCTGCCTAAACTTCTGTTCGGCCCAAACGTTCCATGACAATATGGTGGCCCATGAAAAAGAAATCGCCGAAACGGTGAATATCAAGGAGTGCCCTCCCACGCTCTGCTGGAACTACTACCGGAACCCGGAGAAATGGAGAGCGATACTTCAGGGAAGCTGGATACGCCCTGAAGACCTTCACAACTACGACGGAATTATCCCCTCGGTGAAACTTGCCACCCGGATGCACAGCAATCCCATGCAGGTTATTGATGCCTATGTAAAGAGAGCTTTTAACGGGAATCTCGTTGAGCTTTTTGAACCCGGTTTTTCTTCTGTCATTTATCCTTACATCATTGACAATAAAAAGTTTCCGGAAGACTGGTTTGATAAAACATCCGGATGCAGTCAGAACTGCGAGGAATGCAATTACTGCGCTCAAGTTCTAAAACAGGTTCTTTCAAAAGCATAATGTCCTCACAACAGTCCGGTTTAAGGAGTCTTTGAAATAAATATCCCATAAAGGAGAAAAAATATGCTGACTGAAAAGAAAATAAAGGAACATGCACGGTTGTGCGGCGCTGATATCGTAGGAATAACGTCTACCGAAAGGTTGAAAGATCTGCCCAGGGAAATGAACCCTCTCTACATATTCCCGGAGGCGAAATCCATAATAGTCCTCGGTTACAGGATATTCAGGGGAGTATTCCGGGGAATTGAAGAAGGCACATGGTTTGCCAGTTACAACCTTATGGGTTACAGCGGGATAAGATGGGTATTCCAGCCTGTAACCATGTGGAATTTCACGAAAATCTTTGAGAACGAAGGATATGAAGCCATACCCGTTGTAGATAATTTCCCATGGTCCAACATAGATAATCTTCTGCCTGACCTGATAGGACAGGATTTCATAAACGTGAACAAGACGGCTTACGGCGACAGGAAAAAATACGCGGGTAAATGGTCAAGGGCTGTAAGTCCTTCAAAACCTGCACCCGACATTTTCATACCCTTCAAGTTACTTGCCTATGCTGCAGGTCTGGGTACCATTGGTTACAGCGGGATGTTTTTGACGCCGGAATTCGGTCCCAGGCAGATGTTCTCCTGCATTATAACTGACTTGCCTCTTAAGGAAGACCCGCTTTATGAAGAAGAGCTTTGCGATAACTGCATGCTTTGTGTCAGGGACTGCCCTGCAAAAGCCATATCTCCCAAAGAAAAAGTTTCCATTAAAGCCGCTGGCAGGAAACTGGAGTGGGCAAAGGTTGACTTCAGGAAATGCAGCGTTTCGTTCCACGGCGGGACAAAGGAGTTTAATCCTTTCATGGTTACAAAGGAAGACCAGAAGGGTTTCAGTAAACAACCCTATACCGAGTCCATGAAATACAAGCTTGCGCCAACCAATTTCGACGGCAGGGGGTTGGAAGGCATGAGGGGATGCCAGATGGCATGTTTCATGCACCTTGAGAGCCAGGGAAAACTGAAAAACATTTTCAAGAAACCTTTCCGCAGGAAACCGGCGTGGACGCTCAATGAAGAAAGAAAAAACAACCCTGAAAAATACCGGGAAAAGAGGATGAAAGTAGACGAATAAGGAGACGCTCAATGTTAACTTCAGAAAAAATCAAGAAATATGCAAAGAGCCTTGGAGCCGATATCGTTGGCATTGCATCCTACGACAGATTTGACGGTGCTCCCAAACAGCTTGATCCCCGGTACATGTTCCCCGATGGGAAATCCATAATAGTAATGGGTTTCAGGCACTTCAGGGGAGTTTTCAGGGGGATAGAGGAGGGGACATTCTGGACAAGCTACTGTTCCATGGGATACGCTTCCATAAATTTCATCCAGCAGCCGCTTGTTCTCTGGAACGTATGCAAAATGATAGAAGACGAAGGATATGAAGCGCTTCCCGTTCCCAACAATTTCCCGTGGGGCGGCACAAATTGTTACAATCCTCCCCGTGATAAAAATATTGCCTATCAACCCACCCCGGGCTTCAGCATGAACGTTTCACCCGATAAGCCCACCCCTAACGCGTTCATACACATGAGGCTTTCGGCTTTTGCCGCGGGGCTTGGCGACATAGGATATAACAAGATCTTTTTAAGCCCCCAGTTTGGTCCGAGACAGCGGCTGGCCGCAATAATAACCGAAGCTCCCCTCACACCTGACCCCATGCCTGAAGAAAAAATATGCGACAGGTGCAAAATGTGTGTCAAGGCCTGTACAGTCCATGCAATACCCACTGACAAAACAGTAAAAATAAAAATTGCCGGCAAGAACATTGAGTGGGCCGATATAGACGTGGAAAAATGCGCCCAGGGATTCCAGGGAGCAACATCCGAAACCAATCCTTTCATAGTAACCAGGGAAGATAACGAGGGTTACACGGGGCCCGGGACAGGAAGCTACAAAACTCCTTCTCTCTACCATTACGCAAGGGCCCTTGAAGGAGCCGCGGGATGCATAAGGGCCTGCATGATACACCTTGAAGAAAAGAAAAAGATAAAGAACCGGTTTCAGGAACCTTTCAGAAAGAGAAAACCATGGAGACTGCCACAGGTTTAAAACTCCTATTGACAGATTATCGATGGATATGCTATATTTATACAAGTTAAAATTTATAGCAGAAACAGTAAAAAGAAATCTTAACCCCTCACCTTCAAAGCTTATTAAGGAAAGGGTAATGTTTCCAGGGAAAGCCCCGGACAAGCCCGGGGTAGAAGATTTGAAAGCTGAATCATAATCCCTCGCCTTGTAAGTATATCAAAGAAGAGTTGGGGTAAAGGAGAAAAAATGGGAGCATTAATTGGAGGAAT